>NZ_JBHLXE010000047.1:0-2434 GCF_042432445.1 Thorsellia kenyensis
TAGCTCTAAGAAACCTTCATCTAAGGTTTGTGGTTGACCCACAGATACGTTAAATACGATGTCCGTCTGTGGTCCTGTCGTACCGACACTATTAACCGGCGCAACACTGATGCGATTTTGACCATCACTTAATGGGTTTTCTATGTCAAAACTCCACTCGTTATTCATCACTTTCGCACGACCAATCGCTACACCATTAACATAAACTTCAACTTCCACAACATCATCTGGTGCACGGCCAACCAATTGTGGCTTATTATCATCCGTGATGCTGTTGCTCTTAATTGGACCTTGGAACTCACCTACGTTATCTAAAAGCTCAAAGCTGTCTGGAGATAAAACGTCCGGTATGCTCGTGTTAATGACCACGACAAAGCGCTCACCTTCAATACTGGTGTTACCCGCTTGATCAGTCAAAGTCACATAAAACTCATGTACACCATCGTCGAGTTCTTGTAATTTTAATATCCAGGTCCCTTGGTTACTCACAACCGCAGAGGCCAGCAATTTAGTGCCTGTCGCTTTATCATAAACCTGTACGGTCGTACCCGGCTCACCGGTACCTCTTAAGGTCGGTGAAGACTCATTCGTACCACCACCATTCGGTATAAAGCCTTTATTTGGATCGGTGCTGTCTTCAACACTCACTATCACACCCGCATCCGGTGGCGTTAAGTCATATTTAACATCAAAGGTTTTCGTTAATGCATTACCTGACGCATCCACTGTCTTCACAGTATAAGTCTGGACGCCATCATCAATGAAGGTGCTTGGGATATCAAAACGCCATTTACCATTCTCGTCAGCCAAGACATCACGAGTATTTAATTTGTATTCACCAAAGTAAATATCTACTTTCGCCCCAGGTAACGCTGTACCTAATAAGGTCGGCGTCTTATCATTCGTCAAGCCACCGTTGTTCAATAATCTAATCGGTCCATTTTCGTTAACTAAGTTCACTTCAACATTGTCAACCGTTAACACCACCTCTGTGGTATCTAAAGTAAAGGTTAAACTGTCACTTGCAGAGGAAACGTTACCCGCTTTATCTGTCTCTTTCACCGTGATGTTATGCTCACCATCCGCAAGATTTAAACCAAATACCCAATTACCTTCCATATCAACGGTCGCAAATCCTAAGGATTTGCCATTATTGAAGATTTCAACAACGCTTTCACCTGACTCCGCTTTACCTTTTAATATCGGTGTATTGTCATCAATCGTTGAACCGTTCACCACGTTGCCTTTAACATCTCCCTCGCTGTCTTCAGCAATAAAGGTTGGCTTAGCGGGTGGTGTGCGGTCATAGTTGATAGCATACTTCGCTGTCTCATCCGAAGTCTGGCTCGCTGCATCTTCTGCAAGCGCTGTGATGTTATAAATGCCATCATCTGTGATGACACCATCCGGTAAATCTAATCTCCAGTTACCTTGTGCATCCGCTTGTGTTTCTGTTGCATACTTCCCATTGACCTTGATAATTACTTTCACACCAGGTGACGCGGTACCACGAATCGTCAGATTCTTATCATTAGTCACACCTTCTGGCTGTATGGTCTGTGCACTGTTACCAAAATCATCAATCACTTCTACGATAGAAGGCTGCACGGGTTTGGTCGTAATGACATTAAATGCCCACTCAGCCGTCTTCTCTCCTTCAATACCAGAGGCACTCACTGGTGCTGCTCTCAGTTTGTGCTCACCACCTGATAAGAATTCAGTTGGGGTATAAGTCCAATCACCGTTCGCATTAACAGGGACTGTGGCAACTAATTTATCATCCATATAGATGTTGATGAATTTAATCGCCTCTGAACGTACGCTCCCTTTATATTCAGGTTGTCTGTCATTGGTAAAGCCACCTTTTTCAATGGTGCCCGTCACGGGTTCTTGATCATCATATAAATCAATGTCTTCAGGACGTAAAGCTATCGGCTTATCTAAACTTATTTCAAAATTCACTTCTGATTGTGGACCATAAACACCCGATGGGCTCACAGGAGAAATAGCAATCTTATGTTTGCCTTTCGCCAACTCGTCAGTGATTTGGTAAGTCCATGCATTGCTTGTCACAGGTGCACGGCCTACTTCTTTACCATCCACGAATATCGCCACCTCAGACACGCCTGTAGGTACTCGACCCTCTAACGTAGGTAACGTATCATCTGTGAAATCTCCTTCATTGATGGGACCTGTGAATTGGCCCACATCATCGAGAAGCTGCCATGAACCCACTTCTAGTGATTCTGGTGCTTCTGTGCTGACAATTAAGTCAAATCCTTCAGTAGGTACAAAACCCGTCAAGTTACCGGCTTTATCTGCCGCCCTGAATTGAATGCTATAGCTACCATCAAGAAGAGTTAAATCGGCAGGTAACTCAAAGCTCCATTGACCATTTTGACCCACAAATACAGGAGGTGTTAATGATTTAAGC
>NZ_JBHLXE010000048.1:0-105406 GCF_042432445.1 Thorsellia kenyensis
AGAACTAACAGGCATAACCAGAGAAAAAATTATCGTGGGGTATGCACTTATGTCTTGAATTCACCATGTCATATTAAACTAAAGCTTTTTTCTATAATAGCTTCAGTTTAATTAAAAAAACTGCTAATTACCAATACTGATCACAACCTGTATGGGTCGATTATCGCCAATTTCTAAATTCGATAACACCGCTATAGAAGGTATAACTCGTCTAATAAATTTTGACAGCTGAGCTCTTATTGGATGATTTACTACTAGAACAGGAGCTAATCCTGCACGTTCTTGTGCCTCTACAGCTGCTGCAGCTTGTTGAAGTAACCTTTCTGCAAGATTGGGCTCAATACCTGTCCCTCCTTGCATTGCTTGTAAAATCAATCTTTCTAAACCTACATCTAGACCAATAACTTTCATCTCACCCGTGCCAGGAAAATATTGCTGACAAATAGAACGACCAAGGGATACCCTCACAACCGCGGTTAATTCAAGAGGATCGGGCTGTAATGGGGCATGCTCAGCTAAGGTTTCTAGAATGGTTCGCATGTCACGTATTGAAACTGATTCTTGCAATAAATTCTGCAGGACTTTATGAAAGTTAGTAAGGGAAATTACTGATGGAATAAGATCTTCTACCATTTTAGGCATTTCTTGGGCTAATCTATCAACTAATTGCTGTGCTTCGAGTCTGCCAAATAATTCGCTGGCATGAGAACTAATTAAATGGTTTAAATGAGTTGCTATAACCGTGCTTGGATCAACAACTGTATATCCTTGTGTTTGGGCTTGCTCTCGTAAACTACCATCGATCCAAGTTGCTGGTAATCCAAAAGCTGGATCTATTGTATCTTGTCCATCTAATTTACCTATTGCGTTACCTGGATTTATTGCTAGCCAGCGGCCAGGTATTGCTTCACCCTGCCCTACTTCAACCCCTTTTAGAGTAATTCTGTAAGCTTGAGGGGCAATATCTAAATTATCACGGACATGGACTACTGGAGGTAAGAAGCCCATTTCTTGAGCAAATTTTTTACGAATACTACGGATACGCCCTAGTAGTTCGCCATTTTGTTGAAAATCGACCATTGGTATTAATTTGTAGCCAACTTCTAACCCTAATGGATCTTCTAGTTGAACATCTGACCAACTAGCCTCTATATTATGCATTTGAGGACTTTGTATAGGAATAAGTTCATCCAATGCAGTAGTAGGTTGATTTGTTTGTAATGATTTACCACGTATCCACCAAGCTGCGGCTAAAAGTAGTACAGTAAACAAAAGAAATATGAAATTTGGCATACCCGGAACTAAGCCTAAAATACCAATAACTGCTGCAGTAAGTAATAGAACTTGGGGATTTTTGAATAACTGGCTAACCATTTGATCGCCAACATTTTCATTTGTGCCAACTCTTGATACAATAACGCCTGCAGCGGTAGAAATCACGAGCGCTGGGATCTGAGCTACAAGACCATCACCAATTGTTAATAATGTGTATGCTGTGGCCGCATCACCAGCAGACATATCATGTTGTAGCATGCCTACGATTAATCCACCGACTACGTTGATTATCATTATAATAAGACCCGCGATCGCATCACCTCGCACAAATTTACTTGCACCATCCATTGAACCATAAAAATCTGCTTCTTGTGTTACTTCTTGACGGCGCTTCTTTGCTTCTTCTTCACCAATTAGGCCTGCATTTAAATCTGCATCTATAGCCATTTGTTTTCCTGGCATTCCATCAAGTACAAAACGTGCGCCTACTTCTGCTATGCGACCAGCACCTTTTGTAATAACCATAAAATTTATAATGACGAGAATAATAAAGACAATTAAACCGATAGCAAAGTTACCACCAACTAAGAAATGTGCGAAAGCTTCGATTACCTGACCCGCAGCGTCAGGCCCTTCATGCCCATGTAATAAAACAACACGAGTAGATGCGATATTTAATGAAAGACGCAGCAATGTTGTAAATAGTAATATAGTCGGAAAAGCTGCGAATTCCAGCGTCTGTTTAGTAAACATAGCAACGAGTAATACCATAATTGATATCGCTATATTAAATGTAAAAAGCAAATCCAACATAAAAGGTGACATTGGCAGAACCATCATCGCTAAAATCAGCATGATAAGAATAGGTCCAGCCAGGATTTGCCAGTTGGTATCTTTTAAACTACTAGGTAATCTGAGTTTAGACGCTAGATTCGCCATCTTCTTCCCTCTTAATATTAACTTTCATATTCTCTGGTATCGGTAGTTTTTCTGGAGCTTTTGGTTTTTCTCCACCATGTTTTTTCCAATGCTTGAGCTGATATACCCAAGCTAAAACTTCTGCCACTGCAGCGTATAAATTAGTTGGGATCACATCTCCTATTTCACAATACCGATATAGCGATCGTGCAAGAGGTGGCGCTTCAAGTATAGGTACTTTGTTATCTATACCTAATTGTCTGATCTTTGAAGCGATATCCCCCATACCTTTTGCAACAACTATTGGGGCTTGCATTTTAGTCTCATCATATTTCAATGCAACTGAAAAATGTGTAGGATTTGTAACAATTACATCAGCTGTGGGTACATCAGACATCATACGTCTTCTTGCCATTGCTCTTTGAAGCTGTCTTATTCTAGCTTTAAGATAGGGATCACCTTCATGTTGCTTATGTTCATCTTTGATTTCTTGCTTAGTCATTTTTAATTTCTTAAAATGAGACCAAAGTTGATAAGCAATATCAAATCCTACCATTGGTACTAATCCTAGCATAGCAAAATACCCACAATATATAATTAAATGCATAAAGTCTGATAGAGCTTGGATATGATTTTCATAGAGGAGCCCTAAAAAATCATCCAAATAAAAATTCAAAAATATGACTACAACGATTGTGACTAAAGATGCTTTTAATATACCTTTAATTAATTCTGCAAACATTTGCGCTGAGAAAATTCGTTTTAATCCAGTGATAGGATTCCACTTTTTCATATCAAATTTAATGGATCCTGGATTAAAATAAAATCCACCTAATATCATCGGTGCAAATAATGCAAAAATTACAAAAACTAAAAATATGGGGATCAAGGCCAATATTGCTAGATGGGCAATGTAAACAACAAAGTTTAATAATTGATTAGTATCATGTATTAATGAAGGATCAATCATGAGGGACGTTTTAAAAATAAAGGCCAAGTCAGCGGCTAAACTTTCACCTAAAATTAAAAATGCGGATAACCCAGCTATAATCATCAAAACTGAGGTGAGTTCTCTTGATCTGGCAATTTGTCCCTTTTCGCGTGCTTTATCTATCTTATGTTGCGTGGGGGATTCTGTTTTTTCTAAATCGCTATCTTCAGCCATTCACTTCGATTTCAATATAATTGGATGGATGTTTTATCTACATCCATCCAAAGGAGGATTAAAAACCTAAACTATCAAGTAAATCATCAACTTGAGATTGATTAGATAAGGCATTTACTGCACCAGGCATTTGAGGACCATTCAGAAGACTATCATCTTTGGCTTTCACTTCTGGTTTATCCGGGATACTTTCCATGAGTACTGACACGAGTTCTCTTTCAAGACTTTGAACTACTTCCATCATTTTTTTTATGACTTGCCCTGTTAAGTCTTGGAAATCCTGTGCCATCATAATTTCTAGTAATTGAGCATTAGTAAAGCTAGCATCTTCAGGTACTTGTTTCAAAAAAGCTCTAGTATCATCTACAAGCCCCTTAACACCTTCATCAGCTAAATCTGTAGGATTACTAAACCAATCGTCCCATCTTTTAGATAAAGAAGTTGCATTACTTTCCAGAGCTTGTTGGACAGGTTGACATAAATCGACACTTGTCAACGCCCTTTCAGCTGCTTGTGATGTCATTTGAATTACATAATCTAGCCTATCTCTAGCGTCAGGAATGGCATCAGCGGCTTCACTGATAGTCTTATCTAATCCTAACTCTTTCAAGCTTTCTCTTAACATCCTTGTTAATTGTCCAATCCTGGAAATTATGTCTAATGAAGAAGCTGAATCATTCGGAGGTGCAACCGGTCTTTCCATAATATCCTCTACATTCCAAGTTTTTCAAAGATTTTCGTCAGTTTTTCTTCTAAAGTCCCAGCAGTAAAAGGTTTAACAACATATCCACTTGCTCCTGCTTGAGCAGCTGCAATGATATTTTCTTTTTTTGCTTCAGCAGTAACCATGAGAACTGGCATATTAGCGAATTTAGGATCAGCTCTAATTGTTTTAAGTAATTCAAGACCATCCATATTCGGCATATTCCAATCTGTCACAACGAAATCAAAATTACCTGCTTTTAATTTATTTAATGCATCCACACCATCTTCTGCATCTTCCACGTTATTGTAACCGAGTTCCTTAAGTAACCCTCTAACAATGCGTCGCATAGTTGAAAAATCATCAACGACTAAAAACCGTAAATCTGAATTTGCCATACTCTTTAACTCCTAGAATTTAATGCTAATTTAAATAATATAAAAAGCTAATAACTACCAACTTTTGTTAATATTTGTTTTGTAATATCTTTTAAATCTAATACATCACTTGCTGCATTTAACACAATCGCTTCTCTTGGCATGCCAAAGACAACGCAGCTTTGTTCATTTTGCGCTATTGTCCAGGCACCTTTGTTTTTCATTTGAAGCAATCCTTTTGCGCCATCAGCACCCATTCCAGTTAGTAAGACACCCACAGCATTCTTACCTGCATGCTGAGCGACTGAATTAAATAGAACATCGACTGAAGGCTTATGTCTATTTACATTAGGTCCATCATTTAAAAAAGCCTGAAATCCCGCTCCAACTTTTCTTATTTCTAAATGTTTATCTCCAGGAGCAATAAGCGCAAGGCCTTTCTCTAAAACATCGCCATCTTCTGCTTCCTTTACTCTTATTGTGCATATTTTATTCAATCTTTCGGCGAATGAGTAGGTGAAACCAGCTGGCATATGCTGAGTTATTACTATTGGTGGCACTCCTGTAGGCATCCTCTCTAGAACGATTCTTATTGCTTCGGTGCCTCCTGTTGAAGCGCCTATTGCAATAACTGAGCTCACTAAACTTGTCGATTGATATTTAAATAGGCTCGGTGGTGCAGTAGTTTCAATTTTTTTACTTATTCTAGCCTTTGCAGCGATCCTGATTTTATCAGCCAACAAATCAGTATAGCTAAGCATCCTATCCCTTATACCTACTTGTGGTTTAGTGATAAAATCTACGGCACCTAGCTCTAATGCCTTTAACGTAATGTCTGAGCCTTTCTCTGTAAGTGTAGATACCATAACAACCGGCATTGGTCTTAATCGCATAATTCTGGACAAAAAATCAAGACCGTCCATCTTTGGCATTTCAACATCTAGTGTCAATACATCAGGATTCAATTGCTTTATCAAATCTCTTGCGATTAAAGGATCTGGTGCAGTAGCAATAACTTCCATATCAGGTTGGCTATTAATCATTTCAGTCAAAATCTGCCTCATCAAGGCAGAATCATCAACACATAAAACCCTTATTCTACTCATTTCTTATCCCTAAGTAATCCATATACTGTTTGGCCCTTGGAGTATAAATCTTTACTGATTTGAGTAAAATTTTCAGAATGGCCTGCAAAAATGATACCATTAGGCTTCAACAGAGGTACAAATTTTTTCAATATCCTTTCTTGTGTATCTTTATCGAAATATATCATCACATTTCGACAAAATATTGCATCAAAGGGACCTTGAACTGCCCAATCATTGTCTAGCAAATTGACTTGAGAAAATTTAACCTTATTGGCAATTTCAGGTTTAACTTTGACCATTCCGGCTCTGGCGCCAGTTCCTCTTAAAAAGAAATTCTGTAAAATTTCAGGAGATACATCCCTAAGTTGCTCTAACTTATATATAGCATTTTGTGCAGTCTCCAGCACATTTGTATCTATATCACTGGCAAATATCTGAAATGCGTCATACTTATTTTGGTAGACTTCTGTCAAACTAAATGCAATCGAATAGGGTTCCTCTCCTGTTGATGCAGCAGCAGACCAGACTTTATAAGCTCCCCTAGATTGTTCTGCATGTTCTTTTAGCACTTTAAAGTGATGAGATTCTCGAAAAAAAGAGGTTAAATTTGTTGTTAAAGAATTGGTAAAATTCTGCCATTCATCATGATTTGGATTAACTTCAATAAATCGCAAATATTCAGCAAAATCATCAAAATCAAGCGCTTGAACTCGACGAGCTAATCTATTGTAAACCATTTCCCTTTTATTATCAGATAGAACAATTCCTGCTCTTTGATAAATAAGCTTTGAAATAAATTTAAAATCTGCATCTGTCAAAGGAATACGATTCATTTAATGTCCTTATGATTAGATCTTCGAGTTATGATCAACGAGTTCCATTTCTTTACTACTCATAAGCTTTTCTATATCAACTAGAATAAGCATTCTGTCACCTACTGAACCCAGTCCATTCAAATATTCTGTAGCTAGGGTCACTGCGTATTCTGGAGCAGATCTGATTTCACTTTTAGGCAATGAAAGCACATCTGAAACTCCATCAACAACTATTCCAACCACTCTATGGTCTAAGTTTAATACGATAACTACCGTATTCTCATCATAAGTAATGTTTTGACGTACAAATTTAACTCTTAAATCTACAATAGGAACTATAACACCTCTTAAATTAGTCACGCCCTTGATAAAATCAGGTGTATTCGCAATTCTCGTCACCTGATCATATCCTCTTATTTCTTGAACTTTAAGAATATCGATACCATATTCATCATTGCCGAGCGTAAAAACTAGGAACTCTTGTTTAATTTCTTCACTCTTCTTATTTTTTTCAATTATCTCATTACTATTCATTTTACCACCTAACTGTTCTGATATTTAGTAAATGCAATTAGCTAACATGCAAAAAACGCTTATCTCTGTGTAGAGATTGCAACACAGAAACATCGACAATTAATGCAACACTCCCGTCACCAAGTATTGTGGCCGCTGATACACCTGGAACTTTTTTATAATTACTTTCAAGGTTTTTAACAACAACTTGATGTTGACCTATCAATTGATCTACTTGCAGAGCGTACCGGCGATTACCTGATTGGATAATAACGACTATAGCTTCAGTTGGATCTGGCTTAGCATCTTTAACTTCAAATATTTGGTAAAGTTCAACAAGTGGAAGATATTCTCCCCTTACCTGTAAAACTTTTTCATCTCCTGCCATAGAATGAATATCTTCGGACATAGGTTGTAATGATTCCATAACTGCGCCAAGTGGCAAGATAAAAACTTCCTCGCCTACTTTTACTGACATTCCATCTAATATGGCAAGGGTTAATGGTAGCAATATTTTAAAGGATGTTCCTACACCTTGCTGTGAATATATTTCGATTTGTCCACCCATTTCCTGAATATTTCTTTTTACGACATCTAGACCTACTCCACGACCAGAAACATCTGTAATGACGTCTGCTGTAGAAAAGCCTGGAGCTAAAATAAGCATATGCACTTCTTCATCAGTAATATTTTCAGGTAGCTGCATACCTTGAGAAATTGCTTTATTTAATATTTTTTCTCTATTTAGACCGCCACCATCATCTTTTACTTCAATACAAATGTTTCCACCTTGATGCTCAGCAGATAGAGTCAATATACCTGTTTCAGGTTTACCTTTTGATCTTCTTACATCTGGGGGTTCTACACCGTGATCAACACTATTTCTGACGAGATGTGTTAACGGATCAATAATTCGCTCAATTAAGCTTTTATCTAGTTCAGTAGAGCTTCCTTGTAAAACAAGTTCTATTTTTTTATTCAGTTTGGTAGCTAAGTCTCTAACCTGTCTTGGGAAACGACTAAAAACATATTCCATAGGCATCATACGTATAGACATAACAGATTCTTGTAAATCCCTAGCATTACGCTGTAGTTGGGTCATACTGGAAAGTAATTCACCATGGGTTACAGGATCTAAAAGATCTGAGCGCTGCGCAAGCATAGATTGGGTTATTACTAATTCACCTACTAGATTAATTATCTGATCTACCTTTTCTACTGCAACTCGGATACTTGTAAGTTCAGTTGCTTTTGTCGCACTAGGTTTATTTGCTTTTTCTTTCTTTTCCTCAGTTAACACTGTATTAGTTGGAGCAGCTTTTGTCTCTTTGGCTGGATCTACATGTGTTTGTGGAGTAGAAGTTGGTTGCTTATCACTGACCGCATCTTCTATAGCGTTATTCTCTGCAACCAGTGATTGCTTGGCTATAGTTATCTGCTTTTCATCAATAATAAAACAGAGCACTGCAATAATGTCATCTTTAGTTACTGCAGTATCTATGTGTACAGTTAAGTTTTCACCATTCGTGGTTGAATTTAATACTGTACCTAAATGTCCTAATTCATCAACAATGGTTTTTTGATCATCTTCAGACACTTTATTGAGTGAAATTTCTAGAATTTCACCACCTTCAATTTTACTTTCGAAAGCTATTGCAGTTTCTTCTTTTGGTAATTCAGCTATTACTGCTTTTTTTTGACCCAGTGAATTATCTGCTAATGATTTTAATTTTTCACAAATTATTTTAAAGGTCTCTTGGTCTTGCTCTTGGTTATTTTTATAAGCATCAAGTTGCTCTTGCATAATATCTTTAGTTTCCAAAAATAAATTTACGATATCAGTATTTAAACTTAATTCTTGCCGGCGTGCACCATCTAATAAATTTTCAAAAATATGTGTGGTTTCTTGCAAAACAGTAAAACCAAATGTAGCTGCACCGCCCTTAATTGAATGTGCTGCTCTAAATATTGCATTAAGTTGTTCTATATCAGGTTCATCAGCATCTAACATCAAGAGATGCTGTTCCATATCTGCAATTAATTCGTCAGCTTCATCAAAAAATGTTTGATAAAAAGCACTTATATCCATACTCACTAGCGACCACCTTATGCAAGAGTTAAGTAATTTAATAAAGTCAATAATTTGTGTGACTTTATAAATTACATAGTAAACATATAGTTATTCTTCAACAAGATTTAACTTGTTTCGAATGCCTTCTTGATTTTCCCTTTCAATGCTTTCTTGGGCTTGCTTATTTAAAATAATAATACTAATCCTTCTATTTTTAGGGTCTGAACTATTCAAAGGATTCAGATTCATTGTATCAGCCATGCCAACAATTCTTAATAATTTCCCTGTTGATAATCCCCCTGCCATTAACTCTCTTCTAGAAGAATTAGCCCTATCTGTTGAAAGCTCCCAGTTGCTATAAAATAGTTCTCCAGTTGCAAACTGATAGTCATCTGTGTGCCCTGCTAAACTAATTTTATTGGGTACTTCATTGATTATTGGAGCTAAAGCTCTTAGTATGTCACGCATATAGGGTTCTACGACATCACTTCCTCTTTTAAACATAGGTCTGTTTTGACTATCTACAATTTGTATTCTCAATCCCTGATCTACTAAGTCAATAAGCAATTGTGGCTGCAATTCACGTAGTCTGGGATCTATTCTAATTGCTTGTTGCAGATCAGATTGGAGCTTTTCTAGTCTCAGTTGTTCTATTGTAGCTTCAGCTTCAGTTTTTTGATTTTTGCTAGCCCCTCTGTCTTGAATATTTCTTTTGAAGTCTTCGTTATTTACTTCTTTATTTTGTTTGACCTGGGTTGAAGAACTTAAAGTCCTCCTAACTACTCCTTCTGTTTGACTTGCATCTTGACCACCACCTGGAATAATACTGTCATCAGAGCTACTTTGCTTGCCTCCTGTTACAGTGACCTTTAGTGGTGTTCTAAAATATTCTGCAATCATTGTCAACTCTTGAGGACTGGCCACTGCAATCAACCACATTACTAGGAAGAATGCCATCATTGCTGTCATAAAGTCAGCAAGAGCAATCTTCCATGCACCTCCATGGTGACCGTGGCCGCCTCCCTTCTTTTTTTTGATTATTATGGGCTTATGTTGTTTCATAGTTATTGTGCTTTATTAGAAGCTTTGACTTCTCTAATGTGGTCTTCTAGTTGAGTAAATGTAGGTCTATCATGGCTAAATAATGTTTTTCGACCAAACTCAACAGCTATTTGAGGCGCATATCCATTAAGGCTTGATAGTAGAATTACTTTAATACATTGGTAAACTTTTGAATGTTCTGCATTTCTTTGCCTGATGATAGCGGCTATAGGAGAGATATATCCATAAGCTAATAAAATACCAAGGAATGTTCCGACCATCGCATGAGCGATCAAGAGGCCTAATTCTGCAGGTGGAAGATCAGCATTACTCAGCGCTTTAATTACCCCAAGTACTGCAGCAACGATACCAAAAGCTGGGAGACCATCACCAACGTTTTGGAACGCATTAGCGGGAACCTCTAATTCATGATGATGAGTTTCGAGTTCTTCATCCATCAATGCTTCAATTTCAAATGCACTCATATTACCACTGACCATCAGTCTCAAATAGTCCGTGATAAATTCAATAATTTCATGATCTTCAAGCAATTTGGGATAAGCAGAAAATATTTCACTGTCTTTTGGTGCATCAATATCCGCTTCTAAAGATAGCATTCCTTGCGAACGGGCTTTGGACAAAATAAGAAATAAAACTGAGATAATGTCTAGGTATAATGCCTTATTAAATTTAGAGGGTTTTAATACCATAGGTATAGCGGCCATCGAAGCTTTTAATGCTTTTCCGTTATTACCAACTATCATTCCACCTATAGCGGCTCCACCAATAATCAGCACTTCCACTGGTTGATTCAAAGCACTAAGTTTACCCCCCGCTATGACAAAGCCACCGAGGACACAAAAAGTAACTACTACGTAACCAATAATTATTAACACGATATTTCCCTTTATCTAATTGTATTATCAATGTGAAGCATTTAGTCTCGAACAGCTGCTCTTACTCTAATGATACTAGTATAAGGACTCTTTACAAAAAATAACAGTATGAATTTACTATTTTTTTACACTTGAAACATTTTGGGAAGTATGAACTTAAAAAAATCAATACGTTAGCTTAACCTAAAAAAATACTGTAACAAAACGTTTTTATAAGCACAATTTATTACATTTCGAAGAAAAAATAAACCTCTTTAAACTTATTGAGTAAGTATTTTTTCAAAATAATGATTTTATTATCTATTTTCTGTTGTTTTAGGTTTTATAATTTCTTTAACAACTCTTTTAAATTAGTGATCATATAATAATCATCTTCTTTTAAATCATCCTTATGTTTATCATTTACTTTCACTTTATTTTGATTTAAGTCAAATTTCACCTGATCAGGCCATTGAATGAGATACCGCTCTTTTATCCCAGCTTTTTTACCTGTCATCATATCGGAGACTTTATCTCCAACAATAAATGATATATTTAGATCGATATTGAGTTCTTTTTGCGCAGTTTTAATCATTCCATCATTTGGTTTTCTGCAGTCACATTTGATTGCAAATTCATCTACAAGACCTTCCTCATGATGAGGGCAATAGTAGATCCCATCTAAGTCAACGCCTCTGTCAGCTAGAGACCAATCCATCCATTCGGTTAGATTAATGAAGTCTTCCTCACTAAAATACCCCCTTGCTATTCCAGATTGATTCGTAATCAAGACAAGTAGGTACCCTTTTTCTTTTATTTCCTTCAATGTATCAATCACGCCAGGAAAAAAAATAAAATCATCAACCTTAAATACATAACCCTTATCAAGATTAATTGTTCCATCTCTGTCTAAAAAAACTGCTTTGTTCATTTTCATCATTTTAATTTCTTATTTTATAGTCTAAGAGTAGTTTGAGCATTTCATATAAATCTACATTGCATTCTAAAGGAGTTTGTATAATCATATTCGTGGAATTGACTGGATGTTTAAAAGCTAAATAGGATGCATGGAGTAGTAATCTGTCTATTTTAAAAAATTCAGAAAATTGTCTGTTTTTCTTTAAATCGCCATGTGCTGTATCGCCAATAATTGGATGTCTCAAATGTGACATATGCCGTCTTAATTGATGTTTTCTTCCTGTAATAGGTGTTAACTCTACTAAGGAATAGCGACTTGTAGGATGCAGTTCATTTTTTAAAGGTACTTCGAATAAAGAAATCGGCGTATATAGTGTTTGAGCTTCCTGAGGTAGTTTATTTTCTCTTGAAAATTTATCGGCAATTTTATCTCTAACTACAGTTAAAGGATAATCTATTTCCCCACTATCAAGAATATAGCCACGGACGAGAGCGTGATATTTTTTTTGTATTTCATTTTTTTCAAATGCTTGCGAAAGAATTCTAGCAATCTCTGGATTTAAAGCCATCAATATGACACCTGATGTCGCTTTATCTAATCTGTGTACAGTGTATACATGCTGCTGAATTGTATCTCTGACTTTCGTCATCAAAATGTTATGTTCATCCTTATCCAGCCAACTTCTATGAACGAGCCAGCCACTGGGTTTATTAACTATAACAATATATTCATCTCTATATAGAATCGGTATTTTTGTTTTATCATCCATTTACATTACCAGTTCATTTACCAAAGTATCTAATTCAGTTATCAATTTAATTAACTGGGAGTATTCATCTTGCTGCTGGTAAACTTGTTCAAAATATGGAGCTATACTAAATGGAGTAGGTAATTTGTTACCACTAGAAAGTATTTCATTCATTCGTGGTATTAGAATCCATTGCAGCCACTGAGTTGCTCTTAGGGTATCTATGGCGAATGGCTGTTGACTTGCTAAAAGCTCAGCTTTAGGTTTTTTTATTTCCCAAACGTTGAGTTTTTCCAACTCTTGTCTTATTAATAAAAGATGACTATTAATTTGTTTCATAGATTACATTTTACTGTGTTAATTGTTAATGTACTTAAAAAGTCAGGAATAGTTTCGCTTAAATATACCCTACTTCCATTTGTTAATGACTCTAGAAAGACTCTACCCGTCATATTGCAACAAGCAATTATTTTATCCTCATCATCAATACTGCCTATAAATACAGAAGGCATTCTTTTCGCTTTGCGTTGTGCGACGAGATGACAAATAATATTCTCTTGCAATCTTATATGATCCTCTTCATTCCAAACTTGTATTAAATTTATAGCTATATCTTTATACAAAACAGCAATATCTGCCGAGAACTGTATGCCATAGAAGGTATGAATATCTTGATGAATGAGCATTTCCATCCCTTTTTCAACACCTGCTAAAGGAATTAGCTGTTCGTGTATTTTTGGTAACCAGGTTGTCTTTTCATTATCAATATTTGTTTGAATACAAGGAGACATTAAATGCGCATAACCTTCTGCAATAGGTAAACTTAACTCAGTATTTTTCCATGCCGATACATATCTATTTAAAAGATTAATTAATTCACTTTTGACAGTTTCATTTATGTTAACTCTTTCAGACACCTTGCGTTCCACCTATCGTCAGTTCTTTAATCTGAACGGTAGGTTGTCCAACTCCCACCGGAACACTTTGCCCATCTTTACCACAAACACCTACACCTGGATCTAGAGCTAAATCATTACCTACCATAGTAATATTCTGCATTACTTCTATACCTGAGCCAATCAAAGTTGCTCCTTTAATTGGATGGGTAATTTTGCCATTTTCTATCATATAGGCTTCAGAAGCTGAAAATACAAAATTTCCAGATGTTATGTCTACTTGACCACCTGCAAAATTAGGTGCATATATTCCTTTTTCTACACTCGCAATAATGTCGGTTGGTTTTGATTCACCAGGAAGCATGTAGGTATTTGTCATTCTAGGCATAGGTAAGTGTGCATATGATTCTCTTCTGCCATTGCCTGTAGGTTTTGTATTCATTAATCTTGCGTTTAATTTGTCTTTTATGTATCTTTTTAAGATTCCGTCTTCAATCAGAACATTATGTTTACCTATTGTTCCTTCATCATCGATAGCAACAGAGCCTCGCCTATCAGGCAGTGTACCATCGTCTACAATTGTACATAGACTTGAACAAACCTTTTGTCCGAGTTTCCCTGTAAATATAGAGGTTTCTTTTCTGTTGAAATCACCTTCAAGTCCGTGTCCGACAGCTTCATGTAAAAGCACCCCAGGCCATCCGGATCCTAAGACGACAGGTAATTTACCTGCGGGAGCCTCCCTGGCTTCTAAATTAACTGTGGCAATTCTAACTGCTTCTAGAGCATAGTGTTCTGCGAAAGTAAGTTTTTGTCTGTGTATAGGATTACCTTGGAGTGAACCGAAAGTAAAAATCACATTATTACTCATCGGAAATTGATGAAAATAATCAAATCCTTTTCTTACCCCACCACCTGAAGTGCCTCGCTCACGCTTGCCTTTATCCTCCATAATTACAGATACAGACATTCTTACTAATGGACGAATATCTGTTGCAAAGGTACCATCTGTTGCTGCTATAAGAACCATTTCAAAAACCCCAGTAAGGCTGGCAGTTACTTCCTTAACTCTCTTATCTGCATTTCTCGCTGTCTTATCAACTAAATTTAACAGAGCCACTTTATCTTCAGGTGTCATTGACGTCAGTGGGTTTATCGGCTGATATCTATTTGGTGTTATGACCTCGACAAAGGGCTTCGTTTTAATTGCTGCTTGTATATTAGAGATGGTTCTAGCTGCTAAAATTGATTTATCTAATGCTTTTTGATTAATTAAATCACTATACGCGAATCCTGTTTTGTCACCAATATTCGCTCTGACTCCTACCCCTTGATCTACATGATAAGAGGCTTCTTTTATCATACAATTTTCAAGAACCCAGGCTTCATGAAAGCTAGATTGAAAAAATAAATCTCCGTAATCAATTCGTCTTTCTTGCAATAAATCTAATGAATGATTCAAACTTTCACGTGTTAACTCATTAGCGTGTAATAATTCATCAATTACATAGGAACAATCCATACTTATATCCTTTTGTTTTCATATCTAGTTTTCATATCACATATTTAACTAAAAACGGCACCATTAAGGTACCGTTTTTAGTTAAATATGTGATATGAGTTGTTTTATTTTAGCCTAGAACTGTAAGCGCTTTTTCAACTATATTTTCAACGGTAAATCCAAACTCTTTAAATAATAAATCTGCTGGAGCGGATTCACCAAACGTTGTCATTCCTACAACATCGCCCTCTAAACCAACATATTTATACCAAAAATCAGCAATTCCAGCTTCGATTGCAATACGTTTTGTTACCGTAGAAGGTAGAACACTTTCTTTATAAGCTTTATCTTGTTTATCAAAAACATCACATGCAGGCATAGAAACCACATTGACTTTAAAACCTTTGCTAGAAATTACATTTGCAGAAGAAACTGCTAATTCAATTTCAGAACCTGTTGCTATAATAATTAAATCAGGTCGGCTTCCACAATCAACTAAAGTATAACCACCTTTTTCAATATTCTTCAATTGCTCAGGCGTTCTATCCATTTGAGTTAAATTTTGTCTAGAAAAAATTAGTGAGGTTGGACCCTCTTTTCTTTCTATCGCATACTTCCATGAAACAGCAGATTCAACCTGATCACATGGACGCCACATACTCATATTTGGTGTGAGTCTTAAATTAGCCATTTGTTCAACTGGTTGATGAGTAGGACCATCTTCACCTAAGCCTATTGAGTCATGCGTATAGACAAATATTGATTGGATTTTCATCAATGCAGCCATGCGAAGTGCATTACGCGCATATTCCATAAACATTAAGAAAGTGGCACCATAAGGTATGAATCCTCCATGCAATGCGATACCATTCATTATAGCACTCATCCCAAATTCCCTAACACCGTAATGAATATAGTTACCAGATGCATTTTTATTAATTGGCATCGATCCTGACCACATAGTTAGGTTACTTGGAGCTAAATCTGCTGAACCACCTAGAAATTCAGGTAATATTTTACCAAAAGATTCTAAAGCATTTTGTGAGGCCTTTCTACTTGCTATCTTAGCAGGATTAGCCTGTAGATTTTCAATGAATTCATTAGCTTCTTTACTCCAATTCGAAGGAAGCTCACCGCTCATTCTTCTAGTAAATTCTTTTGCTAATTCAGGGTAAGCTTTAGCATAGGCTTCAAAGGTATTTTTCCATTCATTTTCAATACGAGCCCCTTTTTCTTTTGCATCCCATTCGTTATAAATGCTTTTAGGAATTTCAAAAGCTGGATATGTCCAACCCAATTTTTCTTTTGTAGCAATGATTTCATCATTACCTAAAGGTGCGCCATGGCTATCTTCTTTGCCCTGCTTATTAGGTGATCCATAACCAATAATAGTTTTACAAATAATTAAAGTTGGTTTAGTTTGTTCTGATTTTGCGTTTGTAATAGCTTGAGCAATCGCCTCAGGATTATGGCCATCAACTGATCTGATTACATTCCAGCCATAAGATTCAAAACGCTTTGCTGTATCATCTGTAAACCATCCTTCTACTTCACCATCAATTGAAATGCCATTGTCATCATAGAGGGCAATTAGCTTGTTTAATTTAAGTGTTCCAGCAAGCGAGCAAACTTCATGAGATATTCCTTCCATCATACAACCGTCGCCTAAAAATACGTAAGTATGATGATCTACAATAGTATGATTAGGCTTGTTGAATTGTTCACTGAGCGTTTTTTCTGCAATTGCAAAACCAACAGCATTTGCTATACCTTGACCTAATGGACCAGTAGTGGTTTCAATACCAGGAACATAACCATACTCAGGATGCCCTGCAGTCACTGAATGAAGTTGTCTAAAATTTTTAATGCTCTCTATAGATAGATCATAACCTGTAAGGTGTAATAGACTATATAAGAGCATAGATGCATGACCATTGGATAAAACGAATCTGTCTCTATTTACCCAAGAAGGATTGCTAGGGTTATGATTTAAAAAATCTCTCCATAAAACTTCTGCCATGTCAGCCATCCCCATTGGCGCCCCTGGATGCCCTGAATTTGCTTTTTGTACAGCGTCCATACTGAGTGCTCGTATAGCATTTGCAAGTTCTTTACGTGAATGATTCATAGTTGACATTACATGCTCCTTAATATTAGAAATTTGGCTGCTCTTGAGCCAGTTTTATTGAATTCAGTAACTTCTGTTCATTTTCGTCAGTTGGTGTAAGCATAGGGCCTTTATGTTTATTATAGTCTATCATATCTTGAATTTTATAGCTTTGACTAGTAAAAGGTTTTTTATTCTGTCTATCTATAGAGTGCTCAGAACTTGAAGCCAGCATTTGATTATTCTGAAGTTTAGATGTAACAACATATTTACCACCATAAACTTCAACCTCAGGTGGTCGTTTATTTTTTTTGAAATAATTATAGCCCGCCGAGAGTTGAACCCAAAAATCATAGTCTTCTAAGCCTTTATATTTTGAAAGATTTGATTCAGTCATTTCGAAAGGATAGATATGGATCGGAATAGAAGTTTGGCCTGAATATAATGCAGCCTCAGCATACTCATAAATTTCCTGCATAGGGCCATCAAGCATCGCATAGCAACCAACAGAAACACAATCCCCATGAATCATCAGGTAATCACCAGTATAACCGTATTGTCTATCATATTCATTTGGAAATCCCACATTAATAGCCCTATGATATTGGCTATCTGGCTTTAATTGAGAAATATCTGCGGAATAAAATCCTTCAGGGCTTTTAAAATCGCCTTGTCTTTTTTTGGGGCCTAAACCACCTGAATATTTGCAAATTGGATAACTTTTTATTAGTTCATACTGAATTCCTTTTTGCTGATATAGGTCTAGTCTTTGTTCTTGTTTAAAAATTTGAATAAAGATAGGTTTGCTTTTAGGTTTTAATGAAGATAAATCATCTAAAAAACTATTTGCAAGACTGGTGTTAGAACAAAAAATGGTCATAATAAACCAAAAAGAAAACATCTTAAAAAAATTTAAATTGTAATTATACATTATACTGATGAAATCCTGTAGATAAAACAATCACATAAATAAGTTGAAATTTAAAAAAAAACATAACAACAACTTCCATCAGGCAGTGCTATTTAAAATGTGTGAAAGAAAATGTAAATAATACACAAACCTAACATAAAAGCATTATAGTTTAAAATAGATTAAAATATATATAATTTCGATAAAAAAATTCTTTTTTGTTCTTGCTTATTTAATATGATTCGGCTCATTATATAACAATGAATAAAACAGTAATTTATTTGCATAACTATGAACAATATAAAACTTGGTAACACAAATGCCTTATTTAATAATTAAGCCTGCTTTAAAGATGCGAGGCATATTTTTTTTTAGCTTAACATTTTTTTTGCTTGCAGGATGCAGTGAGATCCCAAGAAATGCCCCTCCTATTGAATCGATTAAAACCATCAGTGATTCTAACTATCAACCCTATCGAGCAACTGCAGGTAGAATCAGTGATTTTTTCATGGATGACTTAGTGTTATCCTATCAACAAGAACCAGAAAATAGTTTTTTGGACTCAACAACTCAAACCAAAATTTATCCACATTTAGTACTGTCCGGAGGAGGACCTAATGGTGCTTTTGGTGCAGGAATTCTTGCTGGCTGGAGTACTCAAGATCGCCCAATATTTAAAATTGTTACCGGTGTGTCTACGGGGGCATTAATGGCACCCTTTGCTTTTTTAGGTAGTGAATATGATGATGAGCTTCATAAATTTTATACGACCACTAAGTCAAGTGATGTTTTTCTGTTAAGCAATCCTTTATTTAGATTGTTGTTCAGTGATTCATTTGCTGACACTACCCCTTTAGCTAGGCTTATAGAGCAAGACATTACGGCCGATTTGCTGGCTAAAATAGCTGATGAACATAAAAATGGAAGACGCCTCTATATGGCTACTACAAATTTAGATGCTCAAAGCCTAATGATCTGGAATATGGGCTTAATTGCGCAGCGAAACGATGAGAAATCCTTACAACTTTTTCGCCAAGTAATGCTTGCTTCTGCATCAATTCCTGTTGCTTTTCCGCCAGTTATGTTTGCTGTTGAGCACGAGGGGAAAATATATGATGAGCTCCATGTTGATGGAGCTGTAGGTGCAAACATGTTTTATAGCGCTGGAGTATTTAATACATTACAAGCAAGACAGTTGGCCCAAATAAAAAATGCAACTGAGTCACTTTTTATTATACATAATGGCCAATTAGGTGCTGTACCTGATGCTACATCACGCTCGATTGCAGGAATAGCACAAAGAACATTCGATTCCGTTACAAAAGCCGCTGCGGTAGGAGATATCCATAGACTATACTCCCTTGCATTAAGGCAAAATTATGATTTTGCCTGGATAACCATCCCTTTAGGCATTGACTTAACCGAAGGAGAACAGCTTTTTGATCCGGTTTTAATGAAAAAATTGTATGACGTAGGATACTCTCTTTCTAAACCAGAAATTCCTTGGAGGGCATTACCACCTGGCGTTGAAGAATAATATTACCTTTTAGCAATAATTTTAATATTTTCAACTTCTTCAAGAAATGGATCTTTTGGTATTTTTCTATTCTCTTCCTGTTGCTCTACAGGAGAAAAAATCTTCTCATTCTGTTTAGCTTGCGCATAAGGTGTAGTGTAAAGATTATGGTCAGTGACAGCTTCTGACTTAGGCTGCTGTACAACTGTCTCTTTTGAAAGATCTGAACCTAATGCACTACAAACTTTTCTTAGTAGTTCAATTTGATAATCTTGCTGATCAACAAGTGTTTCTAGGAGAGCTACTTTTTCATTAGTCTTTGTGCTGATTCTCACAATTATAAAAAGCAAAGCCAGAACAAGTAACACTAAAACAAAAAAAATAACCATTTCAATAAAAAAACTCATATAACACCTCAATAATTCTAAATAAAAACGATCTATAATCAATTTTAACAGAATTATGATATTCACACACATAATTATTTAACTTTACTATTAATTTTTGCAAGTATCATACATATATCAGAACCTTTCTAGATTTGATCCTTAAATATGTTAAGATAACTCATATTATTTTTTTAAATCTGATTGTTTTTATTTTACTATTTTGTCCATTTTTTAGGAGTATATATGCCACAACATTATAAGTTTGATGCAATAGTTATTGGGACCGGTCCAGGTGGTGAAGGCGCCGCAATGGGTTTAGTAAAAAAAGGGTATAAAGTTGCTGTAATTGAACGTTTTACATCAGTTGGTGGAGGATGTACTCACTGGGGGACTATACCATCAAAAGCTCTTAGGCAAGCTGTAAGTCGAGTGATTGAAATAAACCAAACCCCTCTTTTTAATGTTGCGAATAAAAAACTTACTGTCACATTTCCTGATATTTTAAAGCATGCCGATAAAGTCATAAGTAAGCAAACAAATATGAGGCAAAATTTCTATGATAGAAATAATTGTACCGTTTTTGTCGGAAATGCGAGCTTCGTTGATGAAAAAACAGTAAAAGTAGAACACCAAGATAATTCAATTGATATTTTAAGTGCAAATCATATTGTAATAGCAACAGGGTCAACACCATTTAGACCACCATCAGTTGATTTTAAACATCCGCGTATTTATGATAGTGACACGATTTTACAGCTAAAACATGCCCCAAAGCACATCATAATTTATGGAGCAGGTGTAATTGGATGTGAATATGCTTCGATTTTTAGAGGACTTGGTGTAAAAGTTGATTTAATCAATACACGTGATCGCTTACTCTCCTTTTTAGACCAAGAAATGTCTGATGCCCTCTCATATCATTTTTGGAATAATGGTGTGGTCATAAGACATAATGAAGAATTTGAGCGTATTGAAGGTTTGGACGACTCAGTAATTGTTCACTTGCAATCTGGAAAAAAAGTAAAAGCGGATTGTATTCTCTATGCGAATGGTAGAACGGGGAATACTAAAGACCTAAACCTAAATGCAGTAGGACTTGATGCCGATTCAAGAGGCCTTTTACATGTAGATCATCTTTATCATACGCCCATAGAAACTATTTACGCTGTAGGGGATGTTATAGGATACCCAAGTTTAGCCTCAGCTGCATACGATCAAGGGAGAATTGTTGCAGAAGTGATACTCGGTGGCAAAGAAAGCGCTAGATTAATCGAAAACATTCCAACAGGAATTTATACCATACCAGAAATTAGTTCAGTTGGAAAAACTGAACAAGAGTTAACTGCACAAAAAATTCCTTATGAAGTCGGCCGTTCTCAATTTAAGCACTTAGCAAGAGCCCAAATTGCTGGAATGGATGTAGGTAGTTTGAAATTACTTTTCCACAGGGATACAAAAGAAATTTTGGGTATTCACTGTTTTGGTGAACAGGCTGCTGAGATAGTTCACATAGGCCAAGCCATAATGGAACAAAAAAATGGTGGGAATACCATCGAATATTTTGTTAATACAACTTTTAATTATCCAACGATGGCTGAAGCCTATCGTGTTGCTGCATTAAATGGATTAAATAGACTCTTTTAGTTAACGTCTATTAGAGTTAAAATAGCTAAGGTGTTTTATTTATATACACCTTAGCATTTTGGTAAGGAAATATACAACTTACTTAGAATTTGCAAGATACTTTTTCTCACCCTCCTCAAACTTAAAGTGTGTATTGCCAGCCTGACTTAATTTTTTATTGGTTACTTCTCAAATCAACTTAAGATCACCATAGATATTTTTCTATTAGAAAAACCGTCTACAGTCAGGTTGTACAGGTCTTATGATTTAGCAACATAAAGCAAAGTTTTATACACATCTACCAAAATATGGTATTATCACTTTATGAAAGCTTAATATTAAAAGCTATTTGTAGCGTGATATGCTTAATGGGTAAATCTTACTGAATTTAACCCGTATACAAGAGGTAGATATAATGAAGTTATTTATCAGTTCAGTTTTAGTTCTTATGATTATCACTTTCGGTGTTATGATAGGAATGAGAAATGGTAATGTCGTAGAGGTCAATTTCTTAATTGCAAAAATGTCGTTATCTTTATCTATTGTTATGGCAATCTGTTTTGGCCTAGGTTTTTTATTTACTTGGATTATTTGTGGTTTTCTCTATTTTAGATTATACATAGCTAATAAATTTCTTAAGCGTAAAATAGATAAATCTTCCAAACAAATCCTTAAAAAAGAAGAAAGTATTAATCAGTTGAAACATTCTCAACAACTTGATGCCGATTTTATGCTTAGTAACAAAAAAACAGAATAATATTAATTCATATGGTCTCCTAAATGTTAGAACTCCTTTTTCTTCTCTTGCCTATTGCAGTTGCCTATGGTTGGTACATGGGAAAAAGAAGTGTTAAATATGAAAAGCAGAGTGACGAAGAAAGAATATCAAAAAATATTGTCAACGGTATAAACTTTTTACTGAGTGATCAAAAAGAACAAGCCCTTGAGCTTTTCAGCGCGCTCGCAAAAGAAAAAGGAGACGATTTCGAAGCTCACCTTACCTTGGGTAATCTATTAAGAACTCGAGGGCAAATTGACAGTGCCCTGCAGATTCACGAATCCATTCTAGCCAGTGATGCTCTTACTTTTGAACAAAGATTATTGGCGAAAGAGCATCTTGGTAAAACATATCTTCAAGCCGGCCTACTAGATAGAGCAGAAACTATTTTTAATTCTCTTCTTGATGAAGATGATTATAAAATCCATGCTTCTAAACAACTACTGACCATTCATCAATCTACCAGTGAATGGGACAAAGCATTAATATACGCTAAGAATCTACTTAAAACTGATGGTGATTACTATGAAACCATCATTAGCCAAATTTATTGTGAATTAGCCACGATACAGCTGAATAACAAAAATCATATCGGCGCAGTGGATAATTTAAAATATGCATTAAAAATAGATAACAGATGTGCTAGAGCAAGTTTAATGTTAGCAAAAATTTTCAGAGAATTTAATTCACCTTATATCGCGCTTTTTTTCTATCAAAAAATTTTAGAGCAAGATGAACTCATTTTATTAGATTCTCTAGAAATCATCATTAATTGCTATACTGAATTGAATGCAGATATTGAGTCAATTGATGAGCATTCAAAATTTTTAAGTAGATTAGATTTAAAACCAGAAGATATTAAAATAATGAGTTTATTAGACTTTTTACATAATATAGTGGAACAAGACATTGGCAGTGAAGCGCATATATTTTATGTTAATTTTTTAAGAGAAAAAGACCAATTAAACGCTGCAATCGAACATCTAAAAAAATCTATCTTTAAAAGGCCTACACTGAAATTACTCAAACTATTTATCGAGTTACAAATTGAGTCTCAATCAAATGCAAATACTCACACATCCTTAATGATACTGCGTGATATTATTAATGAGCAGATCATGAAAAAACCTAAGTATCGATGTCGTGGTTGTGGTTTTGCAAGTCATACGCTTTATTGGCATTGTCCATCTTGCAAACAGTGGGCTTCAATTTATTTGATAAAGGGCATCGATGGCCAATAGTCATTATCTTTATAAACGCATTAAAAACAATGAATACAAGCTAAAGGTTCTACTCTACATCAAGTATATTGAGAACAAATTTTACGTTAAATTGAATCATCTATCGGATTTTCGACAACAAATATATAACTGTTTCATTAAAAATAACACAAAAGAAAAATTTAAATAAAGTATATAAGGATAGAAAAAATGACAGATATAATCATTGCATTAGACTATGAAAATGATACAGATGCGTTAGCACTTGTAGATAAGATTGATCCTAATATGGCGAAATTAAAAGTTGGCAAAGAGATGTTTACTCGCTATGGACCTAGCCTAGTTCAACAACTCCATTCTCGTGAATTTAAAGTTTTCTTAGACTTAAAATTTCATGACATCCCAAATACAGTGGCTAAAGCTATTAAAGCATCTGCAGACTTAGGTGTTTGGATGGTCAATGTTCACTCTAGTGGTGGAGAAAAGATGATGACAGCTGCAAAAGAAGCTTTGCATGCGTATGGCAAAGATGCACCACTACTTATTGGTGTGACCGTACTAACCAGTCTTCAGCAAGAAGATCTAACTTTGGTTGGTATCACAAATAGATTACTCGACCACACTCTTTCATTGGCGGAGCTGGCGCAAAAAGTTGGGTTAGACGGAGTAGTATGCTCAGCACAAGAAGCTCAAAACATAAAAAATAAATTAGGACAAAATTTTAGATTAGTCACACCAGGCATTAGATTATCTATGGATAATAGCGACGATCAGAAAAGAGTTGTTACCCCATTAAAGGCAAAAGAACTCGGAGTAGATCATATGGTTATTGGCCGACCCATAACTCAATCAGATAATCCAATTTCAGTCTTAGAGGAAATTTATCATTCTATTAATAATTAAGTGTTTAATTTATTCTAGTGAAGTTTAGTGCTAATTACTTGAACATTTGCAATAGCCTCTATAAACTAAACGCTTTGATGCCTATAATAAACGCACTTGTGGTATATACATAAATATATTGAATTGCCATTAAACTTAATTATAAACCCTAATTAGTATAACGACTTATGAACCTTAAAGATTTTTATTTCGATTTACCAGAAGAATTAATTGCTAAATATCCAAGTCCCAAAAGGCGTGACTGTCGTTTACTTGAACTTAATGGCCATTCTGGAGAGCTCTTTGATAAAACATTTAGTGATGTGGTAGATGAGATAAGTGAACATGATCTACTTATTTTCAATAACACTAAAGTGATCCCTGCAAGAGTATATGGATACAAGGAAAGTGGTGGTAAAATTGAAATTTTAGTCGAGCGACTTCTTGATGAATATAGGGCTTTAGCACATATAAGATCGTCTAAGTCCCCAAAACCAGGAACAAAGCTTCTTCTTTGTCAGAACAATAGTTCAACTCATTTAGACTTAAATACAGCTAAAGAGAATCCCTCTTGTATCTTTGAAGTTATTATGACTAAGAGACATGATACTTTGTTTGAAATTAACTCGGGTAATACCCCCATATTAACTATTTTAAACACGATTGGGCATATGCCTCTACCTCCTTACATTAATAGAGCCGATGAAATTTCTGACAAAGAACGCTATCAAACGGTATATGCTAAAACGGAAGGGGCGGTTGCTGCACCTACAGCAGGACTACATTTTGATGAAGAACTCATAGAATCAATTAAATCCAAAGGAGCTCAAATAGCTTATGTAACTTTGCATGTTGGGGCGGGTACTTTTCAGCCTGTTAGAGTCGAAAATATTTTAGATCACCAAATGCATAGTGAGTATGCAGTGGTATCTGCGGAAACTGTTGAAGCAATAAAAATGTGCAAACGGCAAGGAGGTAGAGTAATCGCAGTTGGAACGACTTCAATGCGATCACTTGAGAGCGCTGCACTCGCAAGTTTACCAAATTCTTTGACTGAGATTGATAAAAGAACAGTTGAATTTGATGTTGAGGCATTAAACAGTTTTCAAAATGATACAAATATTTTTATTTATCCAGGTTATACTTTTAAACTAGTAGATACCTTAATTACTAATTTCCATCTCCCTGAATCAACACTTATTATGCTTGTTAGTGCTTTTGCTGGCTATGAACATACTATGAATGCCTACGAACATGCTATTAAAAATAAATATCAATTTTTTAGCTATGGCGATGCTATGCTTATAAAAAAGTATAATTAAATTAACAAAAAATTAGAAAAAGATTAGAATATAACACGACTAAAATGATATGAAAGGTTATGAATTTAAAATGTCTGAACAGCAAACTAAAATGAAATACGAACTTATTAATACCGATAATAATGCAAGACGTGGTCGACTACACTTTAAAAGGGGAGTCGTTGAAACGCCTGCTTTTATGCCAGTAGGTACCTATGGTACGGTGAAAGGAATGACACCAGAAGAAGTGAAAGAAACTGGAGCCCATATACTTTTGGGCAATACTTTCCATTTATGGTTACGGCCTGGTCAAGAAGTGATTAAAGCGCATGGGGATTTGCATGATTTTATGCAGTGGCAAGGTCCCATCTTAACAGATTCAGGTGGATTTCAAGTTTTCAGTCTTGGTGCCATGAGAAAAATATCTGAAGAAGGGGTATCATTTAAACACCCTATCAATGGGTCTACAATTTTTTTAAGTCCTGAAAAATCAATGGAAATACAATATGATTTGGGATCTGATATTGTTATGATTTTTGATGAATGCACACCATATCCCGCTGATAAAAAATATGCTGAAGATTCCATGAATCTTTCTTTAAGATGGTCCGCTCGTAGTAAAATCAAATTTGAAGAGCTGAATAATCCTAATGCTTTATTTGGTATAATACAGGGTGGTGTTTACGAAGAGTTACGTGATCAATCCTTAAATGGGCTTATGAATATAGGTTTCGATGGCTACGCAGTCGGTGGACTTGCTGTGGGAGAACCCAAAGAAGATATGCATCGAATTTTAGAATATATATGCCCAAAGATCCCTGAAGATAAACCTCGCTATTTGATGGGCGTTGGAAAACCCGAAGATTTAGTTGAGGGTGTTAGACGGGGTATAGACATGTTTGACTGTGTAATGCCAACAAGAAATGCAAGAAATGGACATTTATTTGTATCACATGGGGTAATTAAAATCCGCAATGCTAAGTATAAAAACGATACAGGCCGTTTAGATCCTGAATGTGATTGTTATACTTGCAAAAACTATACACTAGCTTATCTACATCATCTAGATAAATGCAATGAAATTTTAGGTGCAAGATTAAACACTATCCATAACTTACGCTATTATCAAAAACTTATGAGCGATATTCGCTCTGCGATTGAAGAGAATAGATTTGAACAATTTGCCGATGCTTTTTATGCGAAAATTGGTAAAACACCCGCTTAATTTTTTTAAACGGTTAAACGATTAACCATCACTACAACAATAAGGAGTTTTTATGAGTTTTTTTATTTCTTCTGCGCATGCTAACGAAGCTGCATCAGGTGCTGCAAATGCCGCAGCAGCAAATGCTTACGGAGATTACGGTACCATTATAATTATGGTTGCATTTGGACTTATTTTTTATTTTATGATAATTCGTCCGCAACAAAAAAGAGCAAAGGCTCATCGTGAATTAATGAATTCAATTTCAAAAGGCAATGAAGTACTCACTAATGGTGGTTTAGTTGGCAGGGTGACTAAAGTGTCTGACTCTGGTTATATTACCATTGCTTTAAATGAAACAAATGAAGTCGTTATTAAGCGTGATTTCATTGCAGCTGTATTGCCAAAAGGCACAATCAAGGAGTTAGAATAATTTTAAGGCGATTGACTATTTCATTCAATCGCCTACTAGTAATTAAATTAACCTACCCACTGTTAAATACAGTCATTTTTCTAATGAATCAAATTTCAAGGAATTGTTGTGATTAATAAATATCCCTTATGGAAATATATCCTACTTATTATAGCTATCTTAGTCGGTATAATTTTTGCCTTACCTAATCTATATGGTGAAGATCCTGCCATTCAAATCAACGGGGCTAGGGGGACAGAAGTCTCTTTAGCTACTAGAGATAGAGTAGAAAATGTATTAAGAACAAAGGATATTACCTTTTCAAATATTAATCTGTCTAACGGATCAATCCTGATAAGATTCTTAGATCAAAAAGATCAGCTCTCTGCAAAAACTGCATTACTCGATGAACTCGGTAAAGACTACATAATAGCCCTTAATTTAGCCCCTGCAACCCCAGCTTGGCTCAAAGCGATCAATGCAGAACCTTTAAAATTAGGATTAGATCTGCGTGGTGGTGTACATTTCCTAGTGGAAATCGACACAGATACAGTATTAGCTAAACTACAAGAACAAACAATAGATACAGTAAAATCAACACTTAGTGATAAAAAAATTGACCTAACTAAAATTCAAAAAGCAGAGGATTTCTCCACCGAGTTTCTTTTCGTTGATGTAGAGACTAAAGATAGAGCATTTGCTATTTTAAATACTTTAAGCCAAGAAATAACAGTTACTCCGCATAGTGACAACTCAATCCTAGTCAGATCATCTGATATTAGACTAAATGAAGCCAAAAATAATGCGCTGACCCAAAACTTAACTATCATAAGAAATCGTGTCAACCAATTAGGTGTTGCAGAGCCAGTAGTCCAACGCCAAGGCAATGATAGAATTGTGATTGACTTACCAGGTATTCAAGATACAGCTAGAGCTAAAGAGATTCTTGGCGCTACTGCAACACTTGAATTTCGTTTAATTAATCAAAACGTATCTCAAGCTAACATCAGCCGTGGAAGAATTCCTGGGGATACCGAAATCAAATTTGATAAAAATAATACACCAATTGCAGTATTTAAAAAAGCAGCACTTACTGGCGATCATATCAACGATGCCACTTATGCTCCGGATGATAAAGGGCTACCTTCTGTAAGTATTTCTTTAGATAGTGCTGGTGGCGCTATCATGCAAAAGGTCTCACAACAAAACTTAAATAAGCCTATGGCGACACTTTTTGTAGAATACAGGGAAGGGGATAAGTTGGATGAAAATGGCCGACCTATTCTTGAAAAACATGAAGAAATTATTAATACGGCCAATATTGCAGGTATATTTGGTAGCCAATTTCAAATTACAGGCCTTGATAATCCAGAAGAAGCTCGTCAACTCTCTATTTTACTTCGAGCTGGGGCACTTATTGCACCCATTCAAATCATTGAAGAAAGTACTGTAGGGCCTTCTCTTGGTGCACAAAATATAATTAAAGGTTTTCAAGCCTCTATCGGTGGATTTATTGCATCCGTGCTGTTCATGCTTATTTATTATCGTGGCTTTGGTTTAATTGCAAGTTTTGCTTTAACAGTCAACTTAATCATGATAATTGGTGTAATGTCTATGATCCCTGGGGCGACACTTACAATGCCAGGGATAGCTGGGATTGTGCTAACTGTGGCCATTGCGGTTGATGCTAATGTGCTTATCTATGAGCGAATAAAGGAAGAATTAAAAAATGGCCGCTCAGTTCAACAAGCTATACACGAAGGATATAAAGGTGCATTTTCCACTATTTTGGACGCAAACTTGACCACTATCATTACAGCGATAATTCTATATGCTGTAGGCACAGGTTCTATCAAAGGGTTTGCGATCACGACCACTATCGGTGTAGCAACCTCTATGGTCACTGCAATTGCAGGTACAAGAGCAATCGTTAATCTTAAATACGGCAACAAACGTATCAATAAATTATCAATATAGCCATTGAGGGCTATAAATTAGGAGTGAATTGTGTCTAGTGAATATACAGTAGAATCATTAAATAATGGCCGTAGAGTTTTTGATTTTATGCGTTGGTCTAAAACAGCTTATGCTTTATCTATTTTCCTGCTTATAGCTTCCATCGTAATTATTTATTTAAAAGGGTTTAACTTGGGGCTTGATTTTACAGGGGGATTAGTTGCGGAAATAAAATTTGAACAAGCTGCAGATCTTGATGAAATAAGAGATACCCTTTCAGCAAATGGTTTTAACCAAGCTGTTGTACAAAATTTTGGTAGTTTAGACACCATTTTATTACGTATCCCACCCATTGATGATCCATCAATAACCCAAACTATTGGTGAAGATTTAAAAATATTGCTCAGTAAGAATATAAGTGGTAATCCAACGATTAATAGTCTCGATGTTTCAGGCCCTACTGTAGGTGCAGAACTCGCTGAAAGTGGAACAGTGGCATTAATATCTGCGCTAGTAGCCATTTTGATTTATGTGGGGTTCCGTTTTGAATGGCGTCTTGCTCTAGGAGCTGTGCTATCTTTAGCACATGATGTAATTATCACGTTAGGTATTTTATCTCTTTTTCAAATTGAAATTGATTTAACGATTATTGCTTCTTTAATGTCTGTCATTGGATATTCATTAAATGACAGTATCGTTATATCAGATAGAATTAGAGAAAATTTTAGAAAATTACGCATAGGTACTCCCTACGAAATTCTTAATGTATCGATTACACAGACTTTAGCAAGAACACTTGTTACTTCAGGAACCACATTAATGGTTGTTGCCATGATGTTTATTTTTGGTGGTGATATTTTAAGAGGATTTTCATCTGTAATGCTTATTGGGGTATCACTTGGTACAATTTCTTCAATATATGTTGCTTGTGCAATTACTTTAAGCTTAGGAATTAAAAGAGAGCACATGCTAATTGCTAAAGTTGAAAAAGAAGGGGCTGATCAAGATATTATTACTCCTTAAAAAGCATACATTTCTTCATGTATTTTATTTTTAATTAAATAATAACTACAAAAAAAGCCTATTTAAGCAGGATTATGCATTCACTATCCATAACACCTATTAAAATCTAATAGGTGTTATGGCAAATAGGTCTGCAATAGATAAACATCACTATGAGATAAAATTGGTTTTATTTATATTTAGATTTAGTGGATGTATATCTATTAAGTAATTCTTCCGAGTACTGTCTAAACAGTACAGCTTCATCTAACAGTTCACACGCTTTAACCTTTAATTGGTTAATATGCAGAGAAAAAACATGATCATCGGGCACAATAGTGACTTGTTTCATAGAATCAACAAGCTCTTGATTTTTTTCAGCTAATTTTTTATTTTCGATATCTTTTAATTCTACCATGCGCTTCAAATCTTGATGCTTATCTTCAATCAAGGCTTGGTATTGATTAAATAACAATATCACTTGATCAAAAGATGAATCTAAATCCAGTTGCCCATTATTACTATCTAAAGTATTATTATTTTCTTGCATAAAAAATCCTTATTCTAATCCGCCTCTAATACATTGCGTCTGGGGACTGAAATTCATAAATATTTCCTAGATTTAATATCTTAGTTAACTCATCAAGTGCTCTATAATTTTCTTGAAGAAGAAGAGGATCTGCTAAATCGGCAACCGTTAATCTGTCTCGATAATGAATATCAATCCATGTCTCTAATTTATTAAATAATTCCTCATCTAAGATAACACCTTGATTCATTGAGGTCAACTCCGCATAGTTCATCGCAACACGTAGTCTTAAACATGCAGGCCCTCCCCCATTTTGCATACTTTCAGTTAAATTAAAGATCATCATTTCATCAATTAAGGAATTACGTAAAATATGATTATGCAAAAAATCCCATACCCTTGGATTTTCTTCAACTTCGGATGGGACTATCAAAAGCATTTTTCCATTCGGTTTACTTAATAATTGACTATTAAATAGATAAGTTTGAACACAATCATCTAGAGTCACCCACTCTTTAGGGGCAAGGATAGGATTAAATTCCACTTCAAAAGTGTTGAGTTTTCTTCTGATTTCTTCTATTACCAAATGGCTCTGTTCAAATGCTTGCTCGTGGTAAAATAAAACATTTTTATTGCTGACCGCTATAACATCGTTGTGAAATACACCTGAATCTATAGCTAATCGATTTTGTTTAGCAAGAACAACATGCTTATCTTGCAATTGGTGCAAACGTATAATAGCTTCACAGGATTGCTTGGTTTGCCTTGCAGGAAAGCGTTTTGGTCCATTATCTAAATCATAACAATCAACACCATAAACAAAAAGTTCCACTCCCTCCTTACCGTAGTCTGCACTTAAACGATTATGATTTGCAGCGCCTTCATCCCCAAACATTAGATTATGTGGTAAGACTCGATGATGTGCAAACCTTTGAGGATTGTTAAAAATTGCCTGGAGTACCCTGCTAGTAGTTTCATGTTCAAATGAACGATGAAATTTATTTTGCAGATTCGCAGGCGTTATATGCATTCTTCCATCACCAGTATCTGCAGAAGGAGAGATAGTTGCCGCATTTGCAACCCACATATTAGAGGCCGAAGCGAGCATAGAGAGCAACTCAGGTGCTGTATCTTTTGCCTTTTGTAAAACTTGTGTTTCTGTTCCTTCAAAGCCTAATTGCCTTAATCCAGGTATAAATGGCCGCTGTTGTGGGGGAAGTACCGCCTGCTTAAACCCTCTATCCATAAGAGACTTCATTTTATAAAGTCCTTGCTTAGCGGCAGCTTTAGGATTTGAAGCTTTAAACTGATGTTGCATTGAAGCTTTATTGCCGAATGCTAAACCCGCATAATGATGTGTTGAACCTACTAACCCATCGAAATTCACTTCCACACCTTGCTGAGCAAGAGGTAATAAAGAGTGATCACTTGACATATAAGGCCTCATTTTTAATCATCTTTTAATATTAATCCAGAAGGTAAAACCTCAGGGCACTTGAGTAATTCACTCATCATACTTGCAACGGGATAGGCGCAATAATCAGCGGCATAATACGCACTAGGTCTATGATTACCTGATTTACCTATGCCACCAAAAGGTGCCATGCTAGATGCACCCGTTAATGGCTTATTCCAATTAACGATACCTGCATTTATTTTATATTTAAATTCTTCAAATAACTCAGGTGATTTAGAAATTAAACCAGCTGCTAAACCAAATTGAGTATCATTAGCTATATCAATCGCTTCTTCAAATGAATCATATCTGTAGACTGTAACCAAAGGCCCAAAGTACTCTTCATCAGGTAAACGTAATCCGGTTGCATCTATCACACCTGGACTTAGCAATGCTTTAATTCTCGTTGACTGCTTCATATTAAGTAAGGCTTTTGCCCCCAAGTGCTGCAATTTACTTTCTGTTCGTAATAATTTATCAGCAGTCACTGTATTTATGACTGTTCCCATAAAAGGAGAGGGATTATCATCCCATGCCCCCAAAGAAATTTCTCTGGTGGCAGAGATAAATTGAGTTAAAAAGTCATCACATTTGATACTATTTTTAACAATAAGACGGCGTGCACATGTGCAGCGTTGTCCTGCAGAAATAAAAGAAGAAAATGTTGTCGTATATAAAGCAGCTTTTAATGAATCGAAATCGTCGATTATCAAGGGATTATTACCCCCCATTTCAAGTGCAATCAGTTTATGCACATCGCCTGCTAATTGTTTATGGATAGATATGCCAGTTGAAGCACTCCCAGTAAATAATACACCATTTATATCAGGATGATTAAGTAGCTGTTGCCCTGTTTCTCTTGCCCCATTGATTAAATGAACAACACCTTTATCCACGCCAGCTGCTAATAAAAGTCTCACTAATAAAGTGCCCGTTAAAGGGGTCAATTCACTCGGTTTAAAAAGGACACTATTCCCAGCAATTAATGCAGGTACGATATGACCATTGGGTAGATGTCCTGGAAAATTATAAGGACCTAAAACGACTAGAACTCCGTGTGGCTTATGCATTAAGGCTTGAAGATCTGCCCCGTTATTAGATGAATTAGTTGGCGTTCTTGCATGATAAGCATCAATTGAAATGTCTACTTTGCCAATCATGGCTTGGACTTCGGTCAAAGACTCCCAAAAAGGTTTACCAGTCTCTTTAGAAATAGATACTGCCAATTCATTTTTAAATTTCAGCAGCAGATTACTGTAATTTTTAAGCACGCTGACTCTATGCTCTATTCCTTTTAAATACCAGCCGAAACCAGAATTTTTGGCAATTTGGACCGCTTCATTAACAAGTGCTTCATCTGCATAATTACCATCAAAAAGAGGAATATCATAAAAAGGATCTCTTTTAGTGAATATATCGCCCTTACCTTTGAGCCATTCACCATTTATTATATGGTTTTTGTCTATATCTAATCCATCGTGGATATGCTTTTCAATATTCTCAAAAGGATTTAGCATAATATGGCTCCTAAGATAATTGTTTCATTCTGACTAAATGCCCTGATTTTAGATGAAGTGCTTTAATTACAGCTGGATGTAAATAGAGCCTATTTTCTAAAATCTTAGCAAAGCACACTGTCACTTTATAAAGTTCGACCTCAATTTGTTCATTAGCAACTAGGCAAAGTATGGTGGAATGGATTTTATCAAATTCAGCCTCTGAATTTTCATGATCATAAAGTGAAATGGTCTCATCGATATCCCAAACCATCAGCTGACTCTCTTTGATGGTTTTAACTTCATCAATTTGGGCTTCTAAGGCTGGACCACCGTCAAAAATGTCTATATGATTTTGAAATCTGAGCCCTTCCCTTTCTAACATTTTTCGTGCAGGTATTGTTTGTAGATGCACTTCACCTATGCAATTTTTAACTTGTTGAGGCATTAGATCAACATATAAAGGATGTTTAGGCATTAACTCTGCAATAAACGCTTTTTGGCCTGTACCAGAAAGAAAGTCAACATCATCAAATTCCATAGAAAAAAAATGTTTACCTATATTCTCCCAGAAAGGAGATTGATTATTTTCATCACGGAATCCTCTTAATTCTGCAATAATAACGTCAGGAAAAAGTTCACGATTCGCGGCAATAAATAGGAGTCTTGATTTTGATAGCAATCTTCCTAGGGCACCTTTACGATAGTTAGGAGACAGAAACAAAGTACATAATTCGCTATACCCTGTATGGTCATTACTAAGAACTAAGGTCGAAAGTGTTTGGTAGACATTTAAGGCTTTTGAAGCATGTACTTCTTTTGTTACTCTATAACTATACCATGGCTCGCTGAGCCCAACAGCTACCTCTATCGCACAAACACCAACAACTTTGTTTAACGAAGTATCTTCCATCACAAAAAGATAACCTTGTTCACTCAAAGGCAATTCTTTAGACCATGTTCTCAATGAGCGCATGACTCTGTTTGCAATAGTCTGTTCATCATTCGGCAGAGTGGTTAGTCCTCCCCCCGTAAACAAGGAAAGATCTAAAATATCTTGAACATCCTTTTCTATTGCTGGGCGCATAATAATCATAAAAAATCCTTATTTGAGATATTTATTATAGAGCTTATGTCATCATACTGAATTGATTTATCATATTTTAGCTTAGCATTATTAGCCAAATTCTTTTAATTTAACAAACGCATTTTGCAATCTATCAAGGCCATCAATAATCAAATCATCAGGAATGATTAATGAAGGGGCAAAACGTAAGACATTTGGACCTGCCATTAATAACATAACACCTTCCTTATGTGCTGAGGCAATAATTTCCTTAGCATGGTTCTGATATTTCCCTTTAAGCTCAGCGCCTATTAGCATACCTTTTCCTCTTATACTATTAAATGCATCAAACTGATCATTAATTTTTTCTAGTTTCTCTCTAAAAATTTGATGTTTCAGATCCACATTATTTAATACTTCTGGCTGATTTATTAGGCTTAATACTTTAAGTGAAACAGAGGCAGCAAGAGGATTACCTCCATACGTAGTGCCATGTGTGCCTACAGTGAAATGCCTAGCAAATTTATCTGTCGTTAGCATAGCACCAATAGGAAAACCACCACCCAAAGATTTTGCAGTTGTTAAGACATCGGGTAATACGCCATGATGCATATAAGCATAGAGTTTACCAGTCCTCCCGACTCCCGTCTGGACCTCATCAAAAATTAAAACTGCGTTATATTTATCGCACAATGATCTTAATCCTTGCAAAAATTCTGTTTGCGCTGGCAGCACTCCGCCCTCACCCTGAATAGGTTCTACAATCACGGCTGCTGTTTTTTCGGTTATTAATTGTTCTGCTGCAGATAAATCATTAAATGCTGAGTGGTGAATACCCGGAGGCAACGGTACAAAATCTTGAGAATATTTTGGCTGACCACCAGTTGAAACAGTGAACAAAGTTCTACCATGAAAAGAATTATTAAATGCTAAAATCTCATTTTTTCCAGATTCTGGACCGAAAATATCTAATGCATATTTTCTTGCCAATTTTAATGCCGCTTCATTAGCTTCTGCACCTGAGTTACAGAAAAATGCCTTATCCGCAAAGGTGTTATCTATGAGCATTTTTGCAAGTCTCAAAACTGGCTCATTAGTATAAGTATTTGCAAGATGCCATACTTTTTGAGCCTGTTCTATAATTGTTTTGACTAATTCAGGATGAGCATGCCCAAGAGCATTAACAGCAATCCCCCCTGCAAAATCAATATACTTATTGTTATTTTGATCAAAAACTAATGATCCCTGCCCATGTGTAATAATAAAATCTGCTGGACTATAAGTAGGGACAATCCATTGCTCAAAATCGTTTCTTGTAACATTCAATGTGGCGTAATTATTGTTGATTAAATAACTATCATTATCTGTAGCCATAGTGGTTTCCTTTCTGTTAAATGTCTTAGAGAGTTAATATGCCTTGATTGCATAATACAACAAAGTGCTGAAATGTGTTAATACTCTTGTTCTTAAATCTTAAAAAAATGCTTATCATGTAGCATTGATCATATAAAACAACTCAAATCCTAACTTCATTAATAGGCATTTCTTTATTATTTAAGTCTGAAAGTATTATTTCCCTTCTTTGAATGTTAACTTTCTAGTAGTCGATTAATGAATAATTTTGGCTCTGTTTGGTATGTCAAAAGCATATTTATTTAGTCAACGTAAACTACCATCACTAAACATAGCAAAAACTTTTCTTGCATCTTGATAACTTAATGTAGGAACAATAACCCTAGATGGCAATTATTAAATATGAATTAATTCAGCGTTGAAGAATTTAATTTTATACAAAAAAACAAAACTCTAAATGTCTTATCATATTTCAACAAATTATTATGCAAAAATGCAACTATGTAATAGATTTGAAATGGTTAATTTGTTAAAATTAATTCTTTATACATTTAATTTTATCAAGGAAACTAATATGTCAATTAAAGAAATTTTTGGGATAATTTTGCTTATAGTTATTATTGCTGCATTCGGTTATGGTATGTTTTATCTGGGCGTGAAGATCTATACAAAAAAAATAGCTTCATTATCTGATGAAAGGCTTATTAAGGCCTATAAAGGTAGTCGTCTTCTGATGAATATTGTTTTATCAGTTTTCTTTGCTGTTGTATTAGTCTTTGTTGCAAAAGCTTTAATTGCTATAATTTTTGGCGTAGTACCTTTTGCTACAACTAAGGTAATGCATAAAAGATATGCGCAAGCAATCATAGATAGAGGGTTAGAACTACCTAAAGTTTAATCAATATAAGTTGATTTAATTTGTAGTCGCATAGCCACTTAAACACTTTTAGTCGGCTATGCTTTTTACACATTTTCTAATTTAGCTTTTAACAAAAAAGTGTATGATTTTATCCTTACAATCTTTTTTCCGGTCTTCAATTTAGCTAATATTTGTTGTCTTAGGTTCAAATTTTTAATAAACATGGCCAGACTATACTTAATATTTTTATATTTTTGATAGATTTAGTTCTTCTACTCTATTTTTAACTTTAAATCCTCTCGGTAGATGCTCTGTGTCTCCCCAAAAAAGCCACAAAAATATAATTAAACTAATAAGACCTATAAGTTTTTTACTAATAAAACCACTCACTGCATAACTTTCTTTACCCCAATTATATAGTGTAAGAAAGGCATCTCACTTGTGCTAAGTTTTCTTTTAAGTCTTATCATTAATTCTAATATTCAATATGAAAAAATCATCTTCATTCAACATGTTATTTGATCTCAGCAAGTAATCAGTATACCAGTACACTTTTATTTACTTTCCTTTGATTTCCTTACTCTTTTTCATCAACTAGAGTAGTAGAAGTGTGTCAAATATCTGCAATATGCCACTTAATCCGAATGACAGAATCCGATATAAATTCTTTATCCCATGCAACTAAGGATTAATCATTTAAGCTAGTATGTTTGGGCCTTTTAGTTGAATCATTTGTCAAAGGATAGATTTGATCTTCTATTTTATAGCATTCTTTACTTTCTTGATTATAAAAGGCACCAGATAATAGACATTTAGTGCGTTTATTAGTACTTCTTTTGTGGTGAGCTACATTCATTCTTTCCTGTTTTTATACTTGCCTCAAGATATACCAAATATATTTTAGACAACCTAAAAGCGTTAAGTCTAACCCACTTACTAAACAACTCCCTCAAGTAAGATAAAAAGTACAGTTTGAGGGAGTAGGTCATTTTTTTGACTTTAATAGTAGTTAAATAGTTTTAAAATCTAGAAGGAGTAACTTATACCTAATCGACCAGATATTTCTTCAAAACCATTACTACCATGCTTACTACTGATATCAATGTGTGAGGATAGTCTTGATTTATAATCTAAGGAAACTCCAAAATTAATGTCTAGAATATCAGCAGGCCTATCAGAGTAATAAATAAGATCATTTAATTTTACAGAAGCATTAACATTATCATGTATCCAGTTTAAACCTACATTACTTTTAAAATCAGTTCCATTTGCCATGTTATAACTGTATTTTATTTTCCCACCTAAGCGTGTTTCAATTCCATCCGTGGTCGGATGCGTGATTACTGTGCCATTTGACTCCGTAAAATCATCCGCTGAAAGGTATTTATAAGTTAACTGTGCTTCTGGAACTAGATCAACATATGTATTCCTTTGTTGATAAAAATTAATGGGATAACCGAACTCTAAAGACGAAGCAAAATTGTTAGAATCATATTTTTCTGTTCCAGATAAATCTTGACCTCTTACTTCATTTTTTGACCAGCCAACTTGCATCCAAGTATCTAGATAGGCTGGTTGGTTTTGCGACAAACCACTAAATTCAAGCGTTCCATAAGCCCCTAGACGATAATTATCTTGATTTGTGTTCGCAACAAAACGGGATATACTATTAGTGTTACTCGAATGTGATTGACCAATTGCACCCATAACCCCTGCAGTATAACTATTATCTTGGTCAGTTGTTAAATGAATTAAGTCTCCACCCAATTGAACATAGCTATGATAAAAGCGTTGTTCTATTTCATTTGCAGCTTGGCTATCAGTTACCCCACCAACAATCCGTCCCCAAATATTAAGTTCGCTATTATTAGGTTGTTCATTTTTTATAGCATTCGATTTGATACTGTTAACCCGGTCATGGTAGGTCATAATAGTATTAGCGTTCGTTATATCAATATTAGCAAGATACGCACCTATTTCAGGTCGTATCGCCCTTAAATCAGATTGTAAGAACCAGTTTTTGTCTACTTTAACTAATTGATAGTCATAACTTCCAGCGACGAGACGTGACGCTAAACTAAATGTACCTACTGATTCCCCTGTGACAGATATTAATTCAATCCCTTTATCTGTCTGCGAACCTCTACCACCTTTATTATTTACAAAAACAGTGGTATGACCTTTAGTATTACCTAAAATATTTAATTTGTCAGTTTTCGAATTATCACCGTCAAGTACAGTGTTAAAAACTAAATCACTACGAGCTTCATAGTTACCACCCACATTCAAAACGTTTCCTGCTTTGCTACCAGCTAAAGATATCGTATTAAAATTATATAAATCACCATCAATATTTAGAGTTTGTAATGCTAAATCAGTTTTTCCTGAAGCATCTCCAACATAAAGAATACCTTCATTAATAACATCTCCATCTATTACACCATAACCACCCGCAGACCCACTTTCGGTAATTGAAAGTGCGCTAATCATAGCATCTTTAGAATCCAAAATTAAAAACCCATTTTCTACATTGAATGAACCTAGATTTGAATAATCCGATTTAATTCGTAAAATTCCCTCTCCTAATTTGTTTAAATCACCTTCACCAGAAATATTGGCATTCAGAGTTTGATCAAGTGCTTTAACAAAATCAAAAGCAACTGTACCCAAATTATTAACCGTAGCATTTCCAAGGTTATTCAAATTATTTAAAGTTAATCTACTTTTCCCATCTACATTAAAGAGCCCCTCGAACGATTCACTATTTTCTGTTAGGGATACTTGACTGCCATTCAAATCAATCGTTCCATTGCCTGATAATATATTATTAATTAAGGAACTACTGCCATTTAATTCTAGTTTAGCCATTTCACTAATGTTTAATATTCCAGAACCTATTTGACTTTTGCCTGACAGTACTAAACTAGCATCATTGTTAAGATTAATATCAGCGCTAAGATCTTCATTTTCGCTATTGATGCTGACTGAACCACCTTGAATATTTAATACACCAGCTCCCTTCATATTCCCATTGACTATTTGTTCAATAGAACTATCTGCAGCACCTGCATAAGTTAGCGTACCCCCATTCAAATCAAGCGTACTTCCATTTGCAGTAAATAGTCCATTAATTAATTGATCATAGCCCCCCAAATCTAAATAACTCATTTCTTCTAGGATAACGTGTCCAATTTTACCTAAACTATTATCAGCACCAAGTTTAACACCACCATGAGAAATCACAGTATTTCCCTCGTAGCTGTTCAGGCTGTTTGCGATAGTCAAAATACCATCATCCCCTCTGAGATTTAGGTTGCCAGCACCTTGTACCAGAGCTCCCAATGTTTTAGATGTACTATTGCTTGTGGAAATAACTAAATCGGTTTTAGTAATTAATGACTTAAGAACATAGTCAACAAACAGACCTGCTTTACCATTAGCGCCAGCATTAGCACTAGAAACAGCTTCATAAGAATATTCCGCACCAATATCATTGTTACCAAAGCCATCACTCAAATTATCAATTGTCGTAGTATCAACCGCTAGACCATTCACCAGTAAATCAAGCATGACACCATCTTGAGAGACATTATTTGCTAAGATTAATTGAATTGCATCACCATCCGCTGTATTTTGGTCTAAGAATGATTTATCACTAATAGCCGTATCAATACCTGTTGTATCGAGATTAACAGTGCCTATATCTACATCACCGCTATTCGCTCCATCTCCTAAATTCAGTGTATTCACTGTCAATAAGAATGCTTCAGTTGTATTAGCAAAAACAGAAGTGAAAATTCCGCCATTTAACGTTAAATCACCTATTGCCTTATAACTATCATTAATCAAATTAGTACCTGAATTAATTTGTAGATTAGCTTGGCTTAAAAATGAATTATTTGTATTATTAAGCGTAAGTTTGAGGTCGGTTAAGCCTATTGTACCTTTAAAGTTATGGCCCTTATTCGCTAAAATATTGAGTTCTGTCAATCCTTCAACGTTTTGCCCACCAAAAATATCGAGTAAACCTTCTCCTTCAAAACGATTTGAAAGGGTGAATTTTTCTAGGTTATCGGCCAGGTTAAAACGTAATTCCCCATTTAAATTGACTAATCCTGTTCCAAGTGCAGGTTCAGATGATAGGGTGTTTATAACTGCCGATCCTTCAATAAGCCAATTACCTTGAAAATCATCATACTGTCCGTTAAGTGTAATATTGTTACCCACTATTTCTGTAACTCCGACACCTGAAATGACATTTGAAAACTCTTGATCACTAAAATTTAACTTTAACAAGGAATTATTCTGAATTGCTCCTGTTCCAGCAGACTTAGCATTATTGTCAATTGAAATCCCACCACTTTCTTCAGCTATGTCTATCCCTCCAGCAAAGGTGTTATTGACATTTGTTAGAGTGATTAATCCCTCTCCTGATTGTGATAGTTTACCTAAACCACTGAGGTTATTTTGCAACTCAAAGTTATCTGAGCGGTTAATTTTAAGCAGCGAAGAGTCACTATCTAAGAAAATATTACCTTTGACAGAACCTGTTTGACCACCATTACCTAATTGAATTGTACCAGCAAATAAATTTGTTATTCCTTCGAATGTATTATCATTTGTAAGGATTAAGGTTCCAGCTCCATACTTATCTAAGTTTCCTGAACCCGAAATCACATTTTCATATGTTATCCCATTTAGTTCATTTGTTTTAAAACTCAACTGACCATTGTTTTCTATATCACTAACATAACTACTTGAAGAAGTATCATGTCCAATAGTTAACACACCAGTTTCTTGGATTGCTGTTTTACCTTTAAATGTATTTACACCAGTTAAGGTAAGATTACCCCCTAATAAAAATTGTCCTTCAGAGCTGCCTGATAAAGTGCCCGAAAAAACATTTCCCTGACCAGTTCCATTTATGGTAAGCTCGCCTTTACCTATATTGAAATTTCCTGAACCTGAAAGCCCACCAATAGTCTGGCTTGTTTCAGATAAATTTAATGAACCTCCATCCTTTAATTCAACAAGGCTAGTCTTTCCAAGCGCATTATTAGCGCCTAGCATTACAGTAGTACCCTCTATTAATGTTTGACCTGTATAATCGTTATTGGCATTACTGATTTGTATTGCATTTTTTCCTTGAAGAGTTAGATTTCCTTCTCCTGTTACTTTCGCGATAAGATTATTAAAAACTGAATTAGATGAATCAATTATTAAATTTGTTAAGGATTCAAGTTTAGTGAGTTGATAAGTAACATATAATCCTGCGTCTATTCCTTCAGCAAAATTGTTATCTGCAGCCACTGAGATATATTTATAAGTAGCATTGATATCATTTCCTTTGTCATCTTTGATAACAGCTTCTTGAGGCTCGACAGCTAAGCCTTCGATAAATAAATCTAGGAATTGACCTGGTGTTGAAACCGTCTCAGCATTTACTACAATAAATCCAGAACTCAAATCTAATGTATTTTGATCAAGCAAAGTGCTTCCGCTAACCCCTTCAGGAACCTCTAACGTAATTCCTTTTAAATTGAGCTTTCCTGTGTTAACTGGATCAACAGCTAGATTTTTCACATTTAATTCGTTTGCTTCTGTAGGGTTAATCATAGAAATGATTAATTCACCGCCATTGATATTTAAATTCCCAATGTTTGCGCCATTAACTGTTGACTCTGTAATTGAACCACTGTTAAGGGTTAAGGTCCCGTTTTCAATAGCTGATCTGTTTGTAAGATCACTTAAATCAAAATATGTATTGTTTAGCGCTAAGGTCCCAGTAAATTCGTTAGAAGCTGGAGAAAATGTAAACATGTTCTTATTCAAGTCTACATTTAAATAGCCATCACCTTTAAGTCTATTAGCCCAAATAAGATTTTCATCTTGTGATAGGTCTAATCTACCGGCCAAATTAACCGTGCTTGCACCTATTTGGTTGTAAGAGGTAACACCTAAACTTGCCTCTTCTAAAATATTTAATTGTCCATTAAAGGCTGTGTTATCCGCATTAAATGTAATACTTTTCCCTTGTACATTTACTGTTCCAGAAGAAGATAAAGTATTATCAAATTTCATATTATCAAAATTAAGTTCGAGAACCCCATTAGTAGAAATACTAATATTGCTAGTACCAGCGGCATCTGATTGGGTTAATGCAAGCGTACCATTATTGATAACCGTATCTCCACTGAAAATATTGTTATTAGTTAAGCTGATACGCCCATTAGTATTGACAGAAATCCCCCCTTCCCCTTCAATGAAGTTATTGAAGTCAAGGTCACTTTGATTATTGAAATTTAATTTTGCAAATTTATCTAATTGTACACTTCCAGATAAATTGCCCTCATTCAATAAAGTTAATTGCTCAAAAATAGTCGTTTTGCCTGAATATGTTTGTGCTTCAGTTATGGTTAGATCTTTTATTTCTACATTACCAGAGCCACTAACTACACCATTATAAAAAATTGGTCGGAGGCTATCAAAAATTACTGTGCCATTATTTACAATATCGCCTAGGTAACTTACTATATTATCAACACCAAAACCTAGATTGAATTTGGCACCTTGATTAATTAGTGTTGTGCCTGTAAATGTTTGTTCGCCAGTAATACCAAACTCCCCTCCTGCAATTATGAGAGAACCCGTATCCCCACTAAATGAACCAATAAAATTAGTGCCAACAGTTTCTTGACCATTTTGAATTAGCAATTCACCTGAATCGATATTTACGTTACCAGAACCAGCTAAACCATTTAACGAAAGGGAGTAACCATTTATTTCTAACTTAGTCCCTATCCCCATGTTTAAAAGTGATGTAGAGCCTAGCACATTATTTCCACCTAACCTGACTGAGCCCGCAGTTAGCTTAGTTTCTCCAGAATAGCTATTATTTTCGTTTGTAATTATTAATGGTTCCTCATTACTCGCGATGATTTCAATACCACCTACACCTGATACTAAAGCATCTAACGATTTACTAGCACTTGTTATAGAATTAAAAATAATATTAGAATTAGACACTAATTCTTTTAGTAAATATTCAACATAAATTCCTGAGCCACTGACGCTGCTATTAGATGTAACAGCTGTATAATCGTAAATTGCAGTTATATCATTATTCGTTCCATCAGAAACACCATTAAATTGCTTACTAGTATCTGTAGCATTTCCATTTACACTGAGTGTTATTTGTTTTCCATCATCTAATACAGAACCAGCTTTTACAAGAAGAATTCCCTTATTGCCTACTTGACTATCTTGATCTAAAAAATTACCTGCTAGAGGGGCATCTGGCAGTTGACTAACGTCTAAATTAACGTTTCCTGCTAAATCAATTCGGCTAAGCTTTTGATTAGTAATATCAAGAGAATTTACTGTTAATACGGGGGATGTTGTTGGACCAGAAAATATGAAATCTAGTTCACCGCCACTTAAGCTCAAATCGCCTATCTTAGAATTAGCGGATATAATTCCCACTGAATTATTTGATAAATTCAAATTTGAATTAGCCAATGCTATTTGATTGTCATTCTGATTTAAAACTATTCGGCTATTCATTAACTCATAAATACCAGTGAAAGCCCCCCCCACATTATTTGTAAAAGCGAAGTCCAATGGTACGAGAGAATTTTGATTGATTTTAACTATTCCATTACCAGTCAAGCTATAACCTAATTGACTGCTATTATTTAAATTTAATAATCCATTATTGTCTATAGACGCGAAAGCTAATTTACCGAAGACATTATCAGATGAAGAAGATAATATAGCTCCCTGTGCAATTGACCATATTCCTTCAAAATTAGCATTACCTTTTTCTACTAAAATATCGCCATAAATATTCACTCGACCTTGCCCTGCTACAGAATTATTTAGCGTCCCAAATAATTCATTTGATAAATTAAGTGAGGAGGTTCCATCTAATGAAATAAGACTATTACCTGTATTATTTAAATTAGCAAATGTTAATTGCGAATTTTTTTCTACATTTATGTTACTAAAATTTATTATTTTTTGTTCTTCTGATAAAACTAAGTTTGACTGCGATGTCAGATTAAGTAAGTTTGATCCGTCTCCCGCATCAAGTGAATTGAAATAAGAGTCTGCTGTGAGATTTGAAAAAACGAAGGAATCGTCACCAGAGCCAGTTTGAAGATCAGTTAGATTAAATTTACCGTTGGTAAAAATTTGGTTATTGCCGGCACCTAAATCTATCATCCCTGTAATTGAGGCATTTGAACTTAATCTAATTGTATCGTCTTCATCTCCCATTAAAACACTATTCAACAAAGTACTGTTTTCATTAAGAATTAGACTATTATCGCCTTGACCTAAATTAATATTTAAATGGCTTAAAGTCCCATTAGCTAAAATAACACTATCAGCCAAATTTCCAGTAACTAAATTGCCCTCTGAAGAAGAACCTGCGTTAAATAGTAGGTTATTTTCTCCAGAATTTAACTTAATATTACCTAAAAAGTCAGAATTAGAACCAAAATTCAACGTATGCAAATTTCCAGAATTTGCAATAACTTCACCATTTAAAGCATTATTTATATTAAGGGTGCTCTGATTTTGGTTATCTAATAAAATATTGCCTGAGAGAGATTGATTTAAATTAAGTGTTTTATTAGAGGTACCTGTTAATCTTATGGCTGTACCTGTACCGCTTGATATATGTAAGTTTGAATCTATAGATGTTACTTCTGATGCACCATCAGTAATTACAAGGCCAGAACCAGTCACATTGTCAGCAATATTAATACTAATATCTTGATCTATTTTTTGTCCGCTGGCTAAAACAATACCTTTACCATCACCAAAAACATTAATGACTAAATTTTCAACTATCCAATTTGCTATATCTTGGGTTGTAATATCAATACCTGTAGCAAAATCACTTACATTTATTTTAGTATTTGATAATTTAATACTACCGATATTTTCTAACCCTTTTGCCGTTCCTGATATGTCAAGAGTACTATTTAATAAATTAAGAACTGATGATCCTGATTTAACAATACTCTTACTGCTAGCATTAGAATTATTAAGTGTCAAATTAGATATAGTAACTTCGCCTGCTGTACTGACATTTAATCCTGTAGAGCCAGAACTTAAATTGATTGTACCGCCGTTTAAGTTTAAATTAGACTGCCCCAGAATGTTAATCGCATTACCACTGATTGCATTGATTATACCCCCGTCCATATTAATATTTGTTTCTCGAGGAACAGTAGTATTAATAGATAGACCATCAATCGAACTATTAATGGTTCCTAAGTGATAAATATTAAATGGGTCCCCTGAACCAGAACTTGTAATATCGATGCCTTTTTTCGCATTTATAATAGAATTAGTATCATTCAAAATGAGAACTTGTCCGGTTCCATTCATGTTAAGTTTAATACCATTAGCATTAGTAGCTTGTAATATCGCATCACTGCGAACAAATACATCGCCTCCTACACCTTTATTTTTTTGGACAAATATTCCTGCATTATCTGAGCCGGAATATCTTAAGGTTGAACCTGAAGCAATATTATAAATTACATCCCCATTACTTGCGGCTCCATTTTTTAGTCCTCCAGTAGCATCACCGCCGAGGTTACTGATACCGTGACCGACTACAGCCCCACCTTGAAAATTACCAATATCAAGTTGAACACCTGCACCAAAGCCCTTATTAGGATCGTATGATCCAATTTTAAGTCCATTATTAACAAGACCAAAAATATTTTGTGGCGTTAATAATTTAATTTTAGCACCATCTTGCATTATATATTTATATGCATCATTGTTGGCAATTGAACCTAGTGTAAGAAATGTAACCTGGGCTGAAAAATTGGCATTACTTTCAAAATTCATAACATTAAATTCATTAGGTGAATTTGACCAAAAGATAGTGTTGAATTCACCAGCTGCACCATCAGAGAAAACAGAAAAATCCCCAGTAAACCTTAGAGGCCCGCCTTCAACAATTTGATGCCCTATTTTTAGAGTAAATTTATCCATTTTTTCAATATTGCCAAAAACCACTTCTGCAATACGATTACCATTGATGTTACTACCTTGTTGGCCCATTACTGCATACATGCTATCTGTAAAACGTTTAATATCGTCAAATATGACATTAACACCTGTAAATTGACCAACATTAATCACCCAAGTATCACTTGCTGTACTAGAAGTTAATTCATTTATATTTTCAAATTTAAATGATCCTAATTCCTCACCCCAGACGCTACTAGTATTACCATTTATATTAAAATCAAATAAGCCGGTATTTAGAGAAAAACCATTACCATCAATGACTATATTCTTTCGGCCAGACTCGATCATTCTTACATTAATATCAGCATTCAAAGTAATATCATTAGCTAATACTATCCTTGTGGCCGAACCTGTTGTGCTTAACGCATTGCTTAATTGAGTGCTATTAGAAACCACAGTACAGTTTGACTCCACAAGGCAATCCTGTGCAGTTATAGCATTTGCTCCCATGGGTAAAGCTGTAGCTAAAAGTATTCCTGTAAGCAGTCCTACTTTAGTCAAACTTGTATTATTCATCCCTCTTTCACTTAAACTGCCGTGAAAATTTGATTTAAAAGAGTTTTTACTTGTTACTTGTGATTTAATAAATTGAGCAATTTTGTTAAGTTTCATCTTATAACGACCTTAATTGATTAGTGAGTAAACAAGCCAGTATATAAATTGATAACGATCAATTTATAAGCAATTATTTTTCAATAAATTATGTTTACTAATAATTTATTTCGCTGTCAGCAAAAGCATTTAAAGCTATAAATGCCAAAACAATTAGTTACACAATATTACATTTATACCAGAAAAATAAAAGGCCTTAAAGTAAAACTTTTAGGTTTATTAAAATTTATGAGTATTGTCATAGGTTTTCTATCTCTTATCTATTTCTTACCTGAATAAGTAATATCATAAAGCCAGGGATTAATTATTTCGATAAAGTCTATTTTAGTTAAATATATTCAGACAATATTTCTGAATGATGATTTATAAATCGTTTAGCCATTAATTGTATAATGAACTAAAAAATTGAATTTAAAACTTTTTACATTTGGGCTATTGCCTAAGATCTAGTCACTATCGTTATTGGTGTATTGACTTTACGCAAGATTACAACATAAAAATGTAAATTTATTATTTTTTTTGTAAGTAAAATACATTTATTTACAAGTGTAATTTTATAGGCATTCAAAAGTTAGTCATTTTGTTTATATATCTTTCGAATGTCCCCTCGCTCTTTTTGGATCACGTTCTTAAATATCAGGAGCGTACCTATCGAGTTTATCCAACAAACAGTTTTAAATTATCAAAAGTAGCCCTATTGCATAAGTTAATGATAGATCTACAATCGTTAATCTTCCTTTAGCTTTTTATCTTATATATGTCAATTTATGCATTGCTTTTAACTCCACGTTCAACAAGATATTTCTCAGATAACGCACCTCGAGCCGTTTCATACTAACTGTTGCTAGCCGATGTTGCTTACCTTTTCATCATCACAAATAAAACATATGAATTTCTTAATGATTTGCTTCACAGGAAACTAAGCTGATCCCCCATCAAAGTTCCTATTATTTACTATTAATGATTTTTTAGCCTACTGATTAAAAATATATGCGAGATTAAAATTTTTAATATAAAATACCCATTTGTATTTAATAAAAATTTTACAAAAGAAATCTATTGCTAACATTTTAGTTATAGAATTCACACTTAAACCACAATTGGAATATTTACAAATAGGTTAACGATGATGTCCGAACAACATACAAGAATACGTCTTCTCCCTCGATTAATTTTTGCAACTCGTTGGTTGCAATTCCCTCTGTATCTAGGGCTAATTGCAGCGCAATGTGTTTATGTCGTTTTATTTGGTAAAGAGCTCTGGCACCTAGTGCACAATATTACAAATTTGAAAGAAGCTGATGTGATGCTCATGGTTCTTGGGCTTATCGACGTTGTTATGATTTCAAATCTTTTAGTGATGGTCATCGTTGGTGGTTACGAAACATTTGTTTCTAAACTGGGCTTAGATAGTCATCCAGATCAACCTGAATGGTTAAGCCATGTCAATGCGAGTGTCTTAAAAGTAAAATTGGCCATGGCTATTATTGGGATTAGTTCTATTCATCTTCTTAAAACATTCATTTCCGCTTCTCAATTAGGTAGACTGCCTTCTTGTACTTCAGAAATTACTGTTAATTGTGCCACAATTACCTCTGAAGGAATCATGTGGCAGGTTATTATCCATGTTATTTTTGTACTTTCTGCCTTAGGCATTGCATGGACTGACAAATTAATGTCCCATGCTTATCACAAATAAATAGTCTGTTCTCTCCTTATTTTTATTTCGTTATTAAAATAAGGAGACATCCTCGATTCGCCTATGTAAATTACTCTCAAATTTAAATATCTTATAAACTTTCTATTATTTTCTTGAACCTGAATTTATGAAAATATTCCTCTAGAATCGTTTATTTCATTAACATAAAATCTACTGAAATATTTGATATCCTAATTGATTAACTTCAATTCTACTCAAAAATGAAATATTGCTTCTTATTTTATGTGATTTATCATTTAAGGATAATGCTTTTGCTAGCTGCATGTTATAATATAATTATTTAATTGTTTTCATTTTACCATACAGAGTTTATTTGATATGCCTGCGTCCTCTAAACGTTTTAATTCTTTAAACGATCATCAGTTAGAAGTTTTAACCTCTGTTTTTAAAGAATATTCAAGTTTCACTTTAGAAACTTCACTAACAACTGATTTTTTAATTTCTGAAAATTGCCTCCTCAACTGCTCTATTGATGAATCTTTAGAGCTATTTTTAAATTTCCACTTCCCTTTTGCGTGGCAGGCTGGTTTTTTAAAAATGAAAGAACAGCTAGAGCCTCTTTTACTACATAAACTCTCAATACCATCAATAAAATGGATTTATAATAGCCAAGTACTCATCCATAAACCACTTACTCATGTTAAAGGAGTAAAACATATTATTGCTATAAGTTCTGGCAAAGGAGGTGTTGGAAAATCTAGTACTGCAGTAAATCTGGCTGCAGCTTTATCCGTTCAAGGGGCAAAAGTTGGTATTTTAGATGCTGACATATACGGCCCTTCTATTCCTACTATGCTGAGTATGGCTGATGCTGATTTAACCTCTCTTGATGGTAAGCTGATGGAACCTGTAAAAAGTTTTGGCCTCGTAACTAATTCTATTGGGTATCTATCTAAAGGAAATGATGCAATGATTTGGAGAGGCCCAATGGCAAGTAAGGCTCTAATTCAATTATTACAAGAAACAAACTGGCCAGATTTGGATTATCTTATTTTAGATATGCCCCCTGGCACAGGGGACATACAAATTACCCTTGGCCAACAGATTGAGTTAAGTGGTGCAATCATTATCACAACCCCTCAGGATATTGCGTTATTAGATGTTAAAAAAGGTGTTATGATGTTTAATGAAGTTAAAGTACCTTTATTAGGTATCATCGAAAACATGAGTTGGCACACCTGTGAATCATGCGGACATGAATCACATCCATTTGGAATAGATGGCGCAAAAAAAATTGCAGAAGAATTTAAATTACCTTTACTGGCCAATATCCCTTTGGATATTGTTCTTCGTGAAGATTTAGATGCTGGATGTCCAACAACAATAGCTAGACCAAATCATCGCATAACAGAAATCTTTACCAATTTAGCTGCGCGAGTTGCTGCGATGACTTATTCAAATTGCGCAAAAAAACAAAAAAAAGAAATTCCTTTACAATTTATTGATGCTTCAAAATAGTCAATTAATCTATTACAACAAAAGGCTCATTTGAATACAATAAGGTATTTTTTCACAAAAATCTTATTCATGAGCATTTAATTTACAACTAATTAATACTACATAAGGTCATTTTATGAGCATACTTAAAGAAAAAATCGTTTCTATCGGAGAAATTGCTGTTGCCAACGATAAACCATTCGTATTATTCGCGGGAATGAACGTACTAGAATCCTATGACATGGCAATGAGTGTTTGTGAGCACTATGTTGAGGTAACTCAAAAACTGAATATCCCTTTTGTATTTAAAGCATCATTTGATAAAGCGAATCGCTCATCTATTCATTCTTATAGAGGTCCTGGTATGGATGAGGGACTTAGAATATTTAGCGCCCTTAAAGAAAAGTTTGGAGTGAAACTCATCACTGATATTCATGAAATTCACCAAGCACAACCAGTAAGTGAAGTTGTAGATGTAATACAACTGCCGGCGTTTTTAGCCAGACAAACTGATCTAGTTGAAGCAATGGCGAAAACAGGTGCGGTTATTAATGTAAAAAAACCACAATTCCTAAGTCCAGGCCAAATGGGTAATATCGTGGAAAAATTTGAAGAGTGTGGTAATAACAAAATAATTCTTTGTGATAGAGGTTCGAATTTTGGCTATGATAATTTGGTTGTAGACATGCTAGGATTTGGCGTAATGAAAAAAGCAACACAAGGTTCTCCTGTGATTTTTGATGTAACGCATGCACTTCAATGTCGTGATCCATTCGGCGCAGCCTCAGGTGGTCGTCGTTCACAAGTTGCTGAATTAGCCCGTGCAGGTATGGCCGTTAAAATAGCGGGGCTTTTTTTGGAGTCTCATCCCTCTCCTGATACAGCAAAATGTGATGGTCCTTCAGCGCTACCATTAGCAAAATTGGAAGCATTTTTAACACAGATGAAAGCCATTGATGATTTAGTTAAAAGTTTTGAAGATCTGGATATAAACTAATTGTTTTTTGGCGACACAAAAATGTCTAAAGAGCAAAATGTAGCAAGTCAATGGCAAAGAGCTTTTGTGCTTCATGGTCGCCCTTATAGCGAGAGCAGCTTAATCGTCTCTTTGTTTTGTGAAAAACAAGGAGCCATTACTGCAATAGCCAAAGGGGCAAGAACTAAACGTTCAGCTCAAAAAGCATACTTGCAGCCATTTACACCATTATTAGTTAAATTCTTAGGCAAAGGAGAGGTAAAAACATTAGTCGCTGTTGAACCTATATCACTCACTTTGCCGTTATCCAATACTTATCTCTACAGCGGAATATACCTCAATGAACTGATTCAAAGAGTGCTTGAGTCAGAAGTTGATTGTACATTGCTTTATTCTGAATACTTACTTGCGATACAAAGCCTTGCTTCCCAAGAACTCTCAATAGAAGCTGTATTAAGAAGATTCGAACTTATCCTTTTAAAACATCTTGGCTATTCAGTCGATTTTTTTCATTGTGCAGGGAGCGGCCAAAAAATAGCTACTGATATGACATATATTTATTATCCAGAAAAAGGCTTTGTGGCAAGTATGATGAACAATAAAAATGTTTTTTTGGGACAGTATATTTTAGCAATGGGACATTTGGATTTTTTAGATAAAGAGACTTTGAATTGTGCAAAACAATTTACCCGGATAGCATTAAAACCTTATGTTGGCAGTAAACCGTTCAAAAGTAGAGAGTTATTTAGCCAAATATTACCTCGATAAAAGTTACAACTAATCAAACGAACAATACTGTGGGTGTTGAGAATAACTAAGTAATGAGTACTGTCTGTAGATCACATAAACAAGAGATTAATATTTATTAGGGTTTATCACTAAGCGATTGTTTATAAATGTAAAGTGCTTATGAAGATTTAGAGATTTTAGATTTCACAACCTCAAAAGAGGCTGTGAAAATTTACTTTTATTGGCGAACGAAGTCGATATGAGTAATTTTTGGTTTGAATGGATGGCGTTGAACTGCTTGAACTTTCACTTTGTGCTCTTTTCCATCGATTACTAGAGCAACAACGTCATAAAATGCTGGATTAGGTTCCATATTAATGATTTGATTATGATCTAATTCAACTGAAACAGCAGCTTCATTTCCACCATATACGATCGCTGGAAATTTATCAGCTCTACGCAGGCGGCGGCTCGCACTCTTTCCCTGCTCTTTACGTACTTCTGCATTAATTTTTAACATAATATATCTCTTATTTCAATTATAAAAAAGTGACCAACTCCTACTACAGGCGACCCAGCAATAAAAATTGAGCTTTATCGTCGATAAAGCCATACTATTTTAAATGAATAATGACATTTAGGCAAATAGATTTTCTTATTGAAATAGGTAATTTAAAGCGTTTTGTGATGATTCAAAATGCTTTTTCATAAAGAGCAGATCAGCAAAACTAATTGCAGTGTACTCTAAGTTAGCTAACTGCTATAATTGATAGAATTAAAAATACTATGAGCACAATTTCTACCTATCGAACAATTATTCATTCAGAGGTTTTATGAAATCGAATACCAGACTCATCACTAAAGCAGTTATTCCAGTCGCTGGGTTGGGAACGAGAATGTTGCCTGCTACTAAAGCGATTCCTAAAGAAATGCTCCCTATTGTTGATAAACCCCTGATTCAGTATGTGGTCAATGAGTGTATTGCGGCAGGAATAAAAGAAATCATCCTAGTCACTCACTCATCAAAAAATTCTATCGAAAACCACTTTGATACAAGTTTTGAACTTGAAGCGATTCTAGAAAAACGTGTTAAGAGACAATTACTTGACGAAGTCCAATCAATATGTCCAAAGGATGTGACTATTATTCAGGTGAGACAAGGTATAGCCAAAGGACTAGGACACGCTGTTTTGTGTGCAAAACCCATCGTAGGGAACCATCCTTTTGCGGTCGTTTTACCCGATGTTATTTTAAATCAATATGCTTCGGATTTATCTAGAGATAACTTAAGCGAAATGATAAAAAGATATGAAATGACCCAAAATAGCCAAATTCTTGTAGAACCTGTTGCTTACTCTGAGGTGAAAAATTATGGTATTGTTGATTTTGATGGCGACGACTTATTACCAGGTGAAAGCAAAACCATTAAAAATATGATAGAGAAACCTACCGAAGACGAGGCACCATCCAATTTATCAATTGTAGGTAGATATGTTCTATCACCTGCTATTTGGTCTATGCTGGAAAAAACACCTCTTGGTGCTGGCGATGAAATTCAATTAACCGATGCACTCAAGCTTTTACTTAACCAAGAAACAATAGAAGCACATCATATTAAGGGACGCAGCCATGATTGCGGCAATAAAATTGGCTACATTACCACATTTATTGAGTATGCCACTAAAGATCCTATCTTCGGTAAAGAGATTGTGATGTGGTTAGAAAATAACAGTGAATTATTAAGCTAAATACAAAATAGACGATGCTATTCTAATTATATGATTTTCATTTACTCACTTAACGTAAAATAAGGATTGCCAGTGCATACAGCTCAATTTCTGGAAGCTCAAAATGAATTAGTTACCCTGCGTGATATGATACGTTGGGTATCCACTCAATTGACTCATTCTGATATTTATCTTGGTCACGGGACAAATGATTATATTACCGAAGCACGCCATTTAACGCTTGTTCCTTTAGGTATGCCTATTACACTAGGAGATCTTGATCTAGATGCAAGACTGACTTCCACGGAAAAAAAAGAAATTCTCGCTTTATTAGAAAAAAGAATCTTTGATAAAATTCCAACGGCATACCTTACACAAAGAGCTTTTTTCGCTGACCTAATGTTTTATGTGAATGAACATGTTTTAATTCCTCGATCTCCTATTGGGCAACTTATCACAGAAAAATTATCTCCTTATGCGGACAATTTAGTTAAAAAACGTAAGATTGAAAATGAAGAATTGATGATTTTAGATTTATGCACTGGAAGCGGATGCATTGCTATCGCATTAGCTTATGCTTTTGAGAATGCTTCAATAGATGCTGTAGATATTTCTTTTGATGCCCTCGCTGTTTGTGATGAAAATATTCAAGCTCATCAATTAACTCATAGAGTTTTTCCTATTCAGTCCGACCTTTTTGATGCCCTTGGTCATACGCAATATGACTTTATCATCACTAACCCTCCTTATGTTGATGCAGAAGATATGAGTGATCTACCAGAAGAGTTTTTACATGAACCTGAACTTGCTCTGGCATCAGGATCTGATGGATTAGATATCACAAAGCGCATTTTAAAAGAAGCCAAACATCATCTTAAAGAAGAGGGGTTTTTAATATGCGAAGTGGGCAACAGTATGGTCCATCTTATTGATGCCTATCCACATTTTCAATTTGAATGGATTGAATTTAAAAAAGGTGGTGATGGCGTATTTATTATCAGTAAGTCTCAATTAGACTTACTTTAATAGAATTTATCAAAATAGAGTTTAACTTTACTCTCATATTTTCCACAAAAAATTTTATCTCATTTGTTTAAATTGTTATAATTGTACGCCTTTTAAATTTATATCAATGGAGTTTTAGTATGTCAGCCTCAAACTGGTCAAGCTGTTGCGATTATTTGCAAGAAATTTTGACTTCAACAGAATTCAATATGTGGATTAGACCACTACAAGCCTCTGAAACTGAAAAGTCAATTGTACTCTATGCTCCTAATCGCTTTGTTCTTGAATGGGTTAAGGATAAATATGCCACTAAAATTACCGAATTTTTAAATGAACAACTTGCTGACAATGCTCCCCTTCTTAGTCTAAAAGAAGGAAGTAAACCCGTTGAAAAAAAAGAGGCTCCAAGGGAAAAAACATTACCTTCTCACTTAGATAAAACAGCCTCTATTCAAAAGGAATCAAAAGAACACTCGGATTCGACGCCCTTAAATACGACTAACCAAGAAAATGTTCATAAAAATTCTAGCGTGCAAAAAACTCATTCAGTTCATGATAATGAAGCTCAAGCAGGATGGCAACAACAGCTCAAAACGTCCAGTCTAAATTATCGTTCTAACCTAAACCCTAAACATCAATTTTCTAATTTTGTTGAGGGAAATTCTAATCAATTAGCACGGGCTGCAGCCCAACAAATAGCAGAAAATCCAGGTCAAGGCTATAATCCCCTTTTTATTTATGGTGGTACAGGGCTTGGAAAAACACATTTACTTCATGCTGTAGGTAATAGCATTTGTGCTAAAAATAAGAATGCAAAGGTGATTTATATGCACTCAGAGCGCTTCGTGCAGGATATGGTCAAAGCACTCAGAAAAAATGAAATTGAAAGTTTTAAAAGATTTTATCGTTCAGTAGATGCTTTATTGATTGATGATATCCAATTTTTTGCCAAAAAAGAGAGATCTCAAGAAGAGTTTTTTCATACTTTCAATGCACTCTTGGAAGGGAATCAACAAATTATTCTCACTTCCGATAGATACCCCAAAGAAATTGATGGGGTGGAAGACAGGCTTAAATCAAGATTTGGTTGGGGGCTAACAATTGCAGTAGAACCACCAGAACTTGAAACTCGTGTTGCTATTTTAATGAAAAAAGCAGACGAAAACGGCATTCGATTACCAAGTGAAGCGGCTTTTTTTATTGCGAAACGATTGCGTTCAAATGTAAGAGAACTCGAAGGGGCATTAAACCGAGTCACTGCGAATGCAAATTTTACAGGGCGACCTATAACAATCGATTTTGTTCGCGAAGCTCTTAAAGACTTACTTGCGCTCCAAGAAAAGTTGGTCACTATCGAAAATATTCAAAAAACAGTGGCTGATTACTATAAAATAAAAGTGGCTGATCTTCATTCAAAACGTCGTTCGCGTTCTGTTGCGAGACCAAGGCAGGTAGCCATGGCTTTAGCAAAAGAATTGACCAACCATAGCCTACCTGAAATAGGCAATGGTTTTGGCGGTCGTGATCACACTACAGTCTTACATGCGTGCCGTAAAATTGACGAGCTCAAAAAAGAGAGCAATGACATCAAAGAGGATTATGCTAATCTTATAAGAATTCTATCTTCTTAGTGCGTTAATTATTGTTAGAAGTCTTGTTTATCTTGTCTTAATTGCTTATTTAAGTAAATTAAATCATAATAAGAGTTGAATCTGCATATTTTGGAAAAACACATGAAAATTACAATTAATAGAGAGTTAATTTTAAAGCCTTTACAGCTTGTTAACAACTGTATCCAAACTAAGCATCAAATGCCAATTTTATCTAATGTTCTTATCAAAGTAAAAAACAATGAACTGATTTTAATTGGTACTGACTTAGAAATTGAAATGTTGAGTAAGGTGACACTCAATGAATTTTGCGAAGAAGCAGCGATTACGGTGCCCGCTAAAAAATTATTAGATATCATCAGAGCATTTCCTAATGGTGTTGACATCACTTTTAAACATGACAAGGACAGAGTTTCTATTTCCTCAGGGAAAAGTCGCTATCAACTCAATACATTAAGAGCTGAAGACTTTCCTAATTTAAAAGAGTTTGATTCCATCTCATCATTTGAAATACCGCAGATCACCTTAAAGCAATTAATTGATTCAACTCAGTTTTCGATGGCACAACAAGACATCCGTTTTTATCTTAATGGCTTGTTACTCGAAATTGATGCATCACATATTAGAACTGTTGCTACGGATGGACACAGACTGGCTTTAAGTGAAAAATTAATAGAAGAGCCTATTGCCCCTCAATCCGTCATCATTCCAAGAAAAAGTATCCTAGAACTCATCAAATTATTAGACACCTGTGAAACCAAAGTGTCCCTTAAAATTAATCAGGGTAATTTAGAAGCAAATTTTGGAGATACCATTTTTACAACTAAATTGATTGATGGAAAATACCCTGATTATCGCCGTACACTTCCTAGAGCACCGGATAAAGTATTTAGTGTAGATACTGAAACAATTAAACAAGCATTTATTAGGGCAAATGTCTTATCTACAGATCGTTATAAAGGTGTTCGTTTGATTCTTAGCCTAAATCAAGCAGTTATTCAAACCAATAATCCAGAACATGAAGAAGCAGAGGAAATATTGGATGTTGACTATGCAGGTCCTGACATAGAAATAGGATTAAATATTGTTTACTTGTTGGATGTATTAAATACCATCAAAACCGGCGAAACCATTTTTCATCTAACGGATTCGGTTTCAAGTGTTCTTATCACAGATAAATTTGATGACAAAGCCAAATATGTCATTATGCCGATGCGTCTGTAATTAAAAAGGAGTTTAACTATGTCAATCTATCAAAATCTACTTGTCGCTATCGATCCTAGTCAGGATGAACAGCCCGCTTTAAGACGTGCAGTTTATCTCATAAGAAAAAATGGCGGAAAAATTAAGGCATTTTTACCTATCTATGATTTTTCTTACGAGATGACAACCCTGCTTTCACCAACAGACAGAGCCTCTATGCGCCAAAGTGTTATCGATGAGCGTGTTGAATGGATTAAATACCAAGCAAGATACTACCTTGAAGCTGGCGTACCTATTGATATTAAAGTTATTTGGCACAATAGACCTTTTGAAGCAATCATTCAAGAAGTCATGGAATATAACCATGACTTAGTCCTTAAGATGGCAAAACAACACGATAAGCTAGAATCATTGATATTTACTCCTACTGATTGGCATGTATTAAGAAAATGTCCTTGTCCTGTTTGGATGGTCAAGGATAAACCTTGGCCTGAAGGAGGCACCGCACTTGTAGCAGTCAATTTATCCTCTGAAGAATCTTATCACGCAAGCTTAAATGAAAAACTTATTTCTGAGTCAATTGAATTAGCTTCTCATGTAGATAAAACTGAAGTACATTTGGTTACCGCATATCCTGAAACCCCCATAAATATAGCCATTGAGATCCCTGATTTTGATCCAAGTGCTTATAATGACGCCATTCGTGGTCAGCATCTTTTAGCGATGAAATCTCTAAGACAGAAATTTGAAATTGATGAAGACAAAACTCATGTCTTAAGCGGTAGTGCTGAACAAATTATTCCTCAAAAATCAAATGAGTTACAAGCAGGTATTGTAGTCATCGGTACTATGGGTAGAACCGGCTTATCCGCAGCCTTCATTGGCAATACGGCTGAGGAAGTAATAAACCATATTACTTGCGATTTACTGGTTATTAAACCCAATGGATTTTCTTCCCCTGTTTCGCCTAGAAAAAGCGAATAGGATTATTATTTAATTTCTAATGGATAAATTTATTATGAACAAATCGAGCAAAACCCTTAAATGTTTCTTAAACACAGCTCGTCTTGCATTGTTACCTATAGCAATTGTCACCTCTATGAGTGCGTTTTCAGCGATAGAATATGATGCAGAACAAGCTGCACAATTAAAACCTTATAAAGAAATTAAATTTCAAGGTCGATTTGCATCAATTTCTGCACAAAATGACGCTGCAAAAAAACGTGCAGAAAAAGAAGGTGCTCATGCATTTTATATCACTGACTCAATTGAAAATAGCAATGGGCGCTATAATATTTCTGTAGCACTTTATGAGGAAAATGCAGAAAAAAATACCGAAGACACTCGTCTGACCTATCGAGGCATAAAGGAACTCTCTAGAGATGATTATGAAGTACTTGAGCCTTTTGATTATATTGATATTGAAGAGACTTTTACTAATCCAATAGATATCAATAATCGTATTGCTAAATTAGCAATTGAAAAAGACGCTGCCGCTTTTTATATTATTGAGTCTCGCGATGCTAACAATAGTGGTACTCGAAAATCAATTAAAGCACTTCTATACAAGAAAGATGCGCCAAGAAATGAGAGAAAACAATACGACTTAATTCCTGCAGGCTCAGAAGCAGCGGCTAAAGCTATTGCAGAAGGACGTCCTGAACTGGTTGAATCACCACAAGATATTAAGGCTGATGGAAGTAGAGTTAAATTTTGGGAGGGTGACTCATCTTCACCTGAAAAACGCTATACAGTGACTCTGGCTGATGGTACAAAAGTACAAGAAGTTAACCGTGCAACTGCGGCAAAAATGGAACCTTTTGACTCTATAGAAATACGAGGAAGCTTTAATACGTCTGTGGACATCTCCCATAAAGTCGCAAAAGAAGCAAATAAACGCGGAGCGAAATACTACAGAATTACACTGACAAAAGAAGGTAATGGTACAAATAAAACTATTTATGTAGATCTCTTTAAATAGATAGCTAATTTTTTGCACAGATAAAAGCTGCTCTTATAAAAATTTTTTTATGGGCAGCTTTTATTATTATATTTATACTAGTTGTAAAAATTACTTCTAGCACAAGTTTTTTAGGTAATTCACCCTTTAGTAAACCATCAAAAATAAATATATTACCTATACAAGAAGCTGTTTTAGTTTATTCCCTAACTTTATCGTTTAAATACTTTCTCACTCGTTCAATGTCATCTTGAGTATCGACTCCTGCCTGAGGAACTTCTTTTGCTAGATCAACATGCAAAGCAATACCGTGCCAAAGCACACGAAGTTGCTCTAGTAATTCAATTTTTTCAAGTGGACTCGGGGTTAAATTAATATATTTATTAATAAAGCCTGCTCTATAAGCATAGATACCAAGATGCCTTAGAAGTGACATATCATTTAATAAATTCGTAAGGTTGCTATCACTATTAGAATGATGACCTAAAGCTCCACCTGCCAGCTTAGCAAAATGTTCTCTATCCCAGGGGATTGTCGCTCTAGAAAAGTAAAGTGCTTGCTGATGAATTCCTCTTACGACTTTGACAACATTGGGATTAAATACTTCTTCCCATGAAGTTATAGGCGTCGCTAATGTAGCCATCTCATAATCTGTATTAGCCAGGTTATCTGCTAATTGTCTTATAATGCTTGGAGGCGCTAAAGGTTCATCACCTTGAACATTAATAACAATTTCATTATCATCTATGCCCATTTGAGTGATTACTTCAGCCAACCTCTCAGTTCCCGACTCGTGATCTTCTCGAGTCATGCATGCTGTAGCCCCAAATTTTTCAACTGTATCAAATACATTGCGATTGTCTGTTGCAACAATCACCTTTTTTGCACCAGCAGATTGCGCCTTTTCAATGACGTGGGCTATCATTGGCTTACCTAAAATATCTAATAAAGGTTTCCCAGGCAATCGCGTAGAACCATATCTTGCAGGTATAATTGCAATAAAATTTGTCATAAACCCTCAGCTTATTATCTTAAAAATCTTTAGCTTCTTCCGTTAACAACACGGCTATTCCTTCTCTAATTGGATAGATTTTTTTGTCTTTATCACAAATAAATTGCTCATTTTCTTTGTCTAAATGAAGTTGAGTATGACAAATTGGACAGGTAGCAATTTCACAAAGTGTTTTATGTAAATTCATGGTGCCTCATTAAATTTTAATGTATAAAATTTTGTATTTAAAAATAAGAAACATGCTGGTTGGGATCAATTGACGGTAATGGTTTGAGTGCTCCTTCAGGTGTGCCTAAATATAAAAATCCCACAATCTTATCTCTCTCTTTACACTCAAAAGCTTCTTTTACGACGGGATTATCACACCAGGCCCCACTTCTCCATATACCACCAAAATTTAGAGAAAATGCAGCCATTTGCATTGCATGAACCGCACAGCCAGCAGTTACTATTTGTTCCCAGTCAGGTACTTTAGGGTGCTCTACTACTTTGGCTATCACTGCAATAATCAATGGCGCACGAAAAGGAAGCGCTGCTACTTGACGTTTTTTTTCTTCATCGGCATCAGGTGATGCTTTAACAAATAGCTCACTGAGGCGTATTATCCCCTCATTTTCAATGATAATGAATTTAAATGGAGAAAGATGACCGTGATCAGGAACCCTTAATCCAGCAGCTATAATGGTGTTTATTGCCTGCAGATCTGGAGCAGGTTTAATTAATTTTGAGTGAGACTGCCTTTTTAAAAGTAAACTTATAGCGTCCATATATACTCCAATTATTCTTTTTTATTAATGAAACAAGTATCGGTTTCATTACACTCACAATTTCTATAATCTAAAAAGGTTTAGTGTATATTAGAACAAGTTAAGCCCTTTTAAAAGTTATTAAAGATAAAAGCACTTAACTCCTCTCTTTTTTATTAATATAGGCTATAATTATAACGCTATACCCGAACATTTCATAGAACGATTAATTCAAAATGCTTTAAGGACTCCCCATTTATGTGGCGATTATTAAAAAAAACACCTCGTTTTACTTGGCTTACATTAAGATATTCAAGGGAAACCTTTTGGAATATCCTATTTATTATCCTTTTTATATCTCTTTTTACCGCTCTATTTAAAGACAATAGTATCAAGCCTAAAAATAGTGCGCTACTTTTAAATATCGAAGGTTTATTAGTGGATAATCCCTCCAGTGAAAATGCTTTAAAGGCAAGTATTGAAGAGTTCTTAGGTAACGATACTTCTAAATATAAAGAAAATAGCGTATTTGAATTCATTAATAAAATTGAGCAAGCAAAAGATGATCCCGAAATTACAGGATTAGTCATCGCTCTAAATCAATTTTATGGTGCAAATAACGCTAATCTTGAAGCCTTAGGTGAAGCAATAGCAACATTTAAGCAAACAGGAAAACCTATTATTGCATTTGCTGATAACCTGAACCAACAAAGTTACTACCTCGCAAGTTTTGCAAACGAAATACACATAACCCCCTTCGGTCATGTAGATATTCACGGCATAGGTACATCAAACGTCTATTTTAAGTCATTGTTAGAAACATTAGGTGTAAATACACATATATTTCGTGTAGGCACTCATAAATCGGCTGTTGAGCCTTATATAAGAGATGATATGTCACCTGAAGCAAAAGCTATGACTACACGCTTTTTATCACTTTTGTGGCAAAATTATCTTGAAACAGTGTCTCACAATCGTGGATTAGATTCTACAACACAATTTTTTAAAGACACAAAGACACTTATAACCTCACTTGAAAATGCCAATGGCGATATGGCTAAAATGGCACTTAATAATAAGTGGATTGATAAACTCTCTTCACGAAAACAAATTCAAGATAGAATTGATAGTATTTTTGGTACGCAAGAAATGAGTTTCATCAGTATCTATGATTATGAACTTGAAGATTCTTCTGATGCATTTTTAACTTCACCAAATATCGCAATCATTCATATTGAAGGTCCTATAGTGGATGGATTAAGCGGTCCTGGTTTTACAGGTTCAGAAACGATATCTGAACAAATATTCGATGCTAAGATGGATGAAAATATAGCTGCTTTAGTACTAAGAGTTAATAGCCCAGGCGGTTCAGTAACGGCAGCTGAACTTATTTACTCAGAGCTTATGGAATTTAAGGCAACCAAACGGCCTATTATTGCATCGTTTGGTGGTGTTGCTGCTTCTGGTGGGTATTGGGTGGCTATGCCTGCTGATCACATTTTTGCTAATAAAAATACTCTAACAGGTTCCATTGGTATATTTGGCATAATACAAACTTTCGAGGAAACTTTATCCAAAATAGGAGTTTACTCAAGTAGTGTTGCTACGACTGAATTTGGTGCGGGCTCCATTACTGAACCATTAAGTGATGATTTTAAATCACTTATCCAGCTCAATATTAATCATGGATACGATAGATTTCTTACTATTGTCTCTGAGTCTAGAGAGTTGCCAATTGAAGCGGTCGATAAAGTAGCCCAAGGTCAAGTTTGGGTAGCACAAGATGCGCTCAATCATAAACTCATTGATAAAATTGGAAATTTAGCAGATGCAATTGATTTCGCTGCTAAGCTTGCTAACGTTGAGAAACCTAATATTAAGTGGTTCCAAGTAAAGCCTACTTTTATGGAAGCTTTCATGCTCAATATGAATATGGCTTTTGATAACAAATTAAATGCTTTTATTCCAGAACGCTTTAAACCTTACCTTCAAGAGTTAAGTATTCAAGAAGTATTAATGCAAAATACCACTCATGGCATTGGAAATATTCAAACTTTTGCTATTTGCGAGGTGTGTGAAGTGAAATAAAATCGAACCACACATCATATCAAGGCACAAGAACATCTTAGTCGAACCTATACATATTCACTATTTTTTTCTGGTGTCTTGAATATTATTGCTTACTTCTTATTTAATCTAGCTTTAATTAACGCAAGATGTGCTTGTCCTTTTACCATACGCTCTTGAGCGGTTACTTTTTGCCCGCCCGATTCATAGTTAAGTTCATCTTGTGGTAATTCTTTTAAAAAACGACTGGGATCTGGTTTAATCACCTCTCCTTGCGATCTCCTTTCAAGGCAATGAGTAATAGTCAAATTTTTCTTAGCTCTTGTAATAGCTACATAAGCAAGCCTTCTCTCTTCTTCTACAGCTTCTATTTGACCTTCATTCAAACTATTTTGGTGAGGTAAAATTCCCTCTTCCATCCCTAATAGATAGACAAAATCGAATTCTAGACCTTTAGATGCATGAATTGTCATCAGCTGTACTTGATGGCTCTCTTCATCATCTTCGGCACGTTCTAGCATATCTCTGAGCGTAAATCGATTAACTGCCTGGGTCAATGTCATCGGCTCTTCAATATCACTGCCATTTAACATGTCGCCTAACCATTCATAAAGTTGATTGACATTTTTAAGTCGCATCTCAGCAGCTTTAGGTGAAGGCGATGTTTCGAATAACCAGCTGTCATAATTAATTTCAGTTAGTAAATCTCTAACAGCCTCTAGTGGAGATTCTTTAGCATATTCAGATAGTTTATCTATCCAGTAAGTAAAGCTTTGAAGAGCACTTAATTGTCTTGCATTTAGAAGCCCTGTAGAACCGATATCAAAACTTGCGCTGAATAAACTTTTCTGCTGCAATGTTGCAAACTCACCAAGTTTTTGCAGAGTCGAAGGACCAATTTCTCTTCTTGGAGTATTTACCACTCTCAAGAATGCAGTGTCATCTTCACTATTAGTGAGTAACCTTAAATAAGCGAGAATGTCTTTGATTTCAATTCGGGAAAAAAATGAAGTTCCGCCTGATATTCGGTAAGGGATCTTATTTTGAACCAATACTTTTTCAATTAATCTAGACTGATGGTTACCTCGGTACAGAATAGCATATTGACCATAACTCGTTTGGTGAATAAATCTGTGTCCTATAATTTCAGCAACTACTCTTTGCGCTTCATTTTCTTCGTCTTTAGCGCTTATGATTTTTATTAAGTCGCCCTGTCCATGGAAAGAAATCAATTTTTTTTCAAATAGATGAGGATTATTAGCAATTAATATGTTTGCGGCCTTTAGAATAACAGCGGTAGAACGGTAGTTTTGTTCCAATTTAATTACATTAAGATGCGGAAAATCTTCTTTTAATAAAGCCATATTTTGAGGCTGTGCACCTCGCCAAGAATAGATAGATTGATCATCATCCCCCACCACCGTGAATCGAGCTCTATCTCCTACTAACATTTTAATCAACTGGTATTGCATTGTATTTGTATCTTGATACTCATCAACCAGTAAATAGCGAATGCTAAGCTGCCAGCGTTCTCTTACCTCACTATTGTGAATAAAAAGTTGTGTTGGGAGTAAAATCAAATCATCAAAATCTAGTACATTAAGAGCTCGAGTTTGAATACTATAAAGCTCATAACAGGCAGCAAAAGCACTTTCTTTCTGATCTCTTGCACATTCCTTAGCCTTATCTGGAAAAATCATTTGGTTTTTACATCGACTGATATAACTCACCAATTGATTGAGTAAATCTTTATCTTCTTTTAGCAAAGGCTCAGTTAATTCTTTTAAAAGGGCTAATTGATCTTGATCGTCAAATAGAGAAAAATTAGATTTAATTCCAGCTGCTCGATATTCCTTTTTCAAAATTGTTAAGCCTAAAGTATGAAAAGTAGAAATCGTCAATCCGCGAGCTTCTTGTTTACCCAAGCTAAACGCAATACGCTCTTTCATTTCTCTTGCTGCTTTATTAGTGAAAGTAACAGCTGCTATTTGTTTGGGTAAATAACCGCACTCTCTGATGAGATATGCTATTTTATTAATAATTACCCGAGTTTTACCTGAACCTGCACCCGCAAGAACAAGACAAGGCCCCGTTACAAAAGTAACCGCCTGCTGTTGTGCATCATTTAATTTCATTCGTTATTTTAAACTTCAAAAGGTGAAGCATCACCGATGCCATAACGAACAATGATGGGTGTATCTTCAGTCAAATCAACAACAGTTGTTGGGTTTTCACCTAAGTTTCCCCCATGAATCACTAAATCTACTTGGTTAGAGAGAAAATCATAGATATCTTCTGGGGAGCTTAGCATTTCGGGAGCATCCGGAATAATAAGACTACATGACATCATAGGTTCACTTAATTCTTCTAAAATTGCAAGGGCAATTGGATTACTTGGAACCCTTAAACCGATAGTTTTACGTTTTTCATTCATCAAACGTCTTGGTACTTCCTTCGTTGCTTTAAGTATAAATGTATAACTACCTGGAGTATTATTTTTTATCATTCTAAAGGCTTTATTATCTACATATGCATAAGTAGCAAGTTCAGATAAATCTCTACACATTAAGGTAAAGTGATGTTTTGCATCAATTTTCCTGATCCTTAAAATGCGTTCTAATGCATTTTTATCACCAATTTGACATCCCATAGCGTAACCCGAGTCAGTCGGATAAATAACAACCCCGCCATTTTTAATTACGTCTACCGCTTGCTTAACTAATCTTGGCTGTGGATTTTCTGGATGTATGTAACTTAATGAACTCATATATTTACCTATGCTATAACTTGATGTTGATAATTAAGTGCATTATACGCTTCACAATAAAATCTCTCTATTAATTTTAAAATTTAATTTCATGTACACAAATATATCGTACCCTTTTTGTACAAAATACTATTAAAGAATAAATGATGCATCCATTTTTATTTCTGGTTATTAAATATACGAAAAAAAGATTGATTTAAGCCTAACTTTACCCTATCCTAGAATCATGATTTAGTCTCAGTTACTTTTTTAAAGAACCACTCTGTATATTTTTATACTTTATTTATTAAGGAGGCGTCATGGATATTTCCGCTGTAGATATGCCTGTTGAATCATCAAAAATGCAAGCTAATGTTCTTGCTCAACAAAACCAAGCTACTGAAGTCAGAAAAATCATGACTGAAGAAGTGATTGAAACAGCCAGAGCTGTTGAAAAAATTCCTGATGCACTATCAACTGGTTCAGTGGGTTCACAAATAAACACTAGAGTTTAGCTTTATCATCTCTTTAAGTTTTTATGTTAAAGTTCAATTTTTTTTACACTCTTTTGTTTATATCACCAATAAAAAAGCCCTGATTCAGGGCTTTTTTATTGGTGATAGTATTGAGTGATTTACGCTAGTATTAAGCTGCAATTGCAACATAATCATAGAAAACGTCATTTGCTAATCACCCACCTAGTATTCTTATAGGTCCGTTTTTTATCTCATTTACCATTCTTTCTTATGTCTTTTTTAGATATACTGCCTAATATTGTTTTCTGTGGATAATGGCGCTTAATCCAGCCATTCAGATTCTCATTTGTGCCTCTTTGGCAACTACCATTAGGTTTAGAAAATTGTTCTTAACAAAAGCTTCTGTAGTGATGAGGAAAAACAAGATTTTTTGATAAAATAATCAATTGACAAAAAACAAAGCTTGCATCTACCCTTCCACTGCTTTATCTTTTCAACTGCAATAATACTTTTCAAAATATTTCTAAAATAAGTTAGCCCCAAAAAACTTCAACATAAAAAGTTTTTAACTCATAAGTTATAAAGTAGCTAGGATTGATTACTTGCTTATTACAGTCTTAAGTGGTCGAATGTCATTAACATCTGATAATTGCTCATTTGCTTTGATATCCTCAAAAAGCGCTTTTCTTAAACTAATCATATACAAAACTATCACAATAGAAAATGGTAATCCACATAATACAACCGCCATTTGTATAGTTGAAAAATTACCGACTAGCAATAATCCTATTGATATAGCTGTTGTAGTTATCGCCCAAAAAACTCTCATCCAAATAGCTGAATCTTTAAATTCACCTTCAAATCTCATTGATAAATTTGCAATCATCAATGTTCCTGAATCTACAGGTGTTAAAAATAACATAAAGCTAATGACTGTCGTAACGGCTGACATAAAGGTTGTAAAAGGCAAATTTTCTAATAAACGAAATAATACCATTGGTGGATCATTAATTACAGCATCTAAAATTAATGCATTTTCTGAAGAAAGTACTAAATTTAAAGCTGTGTTACCAAAAATCGATAACCAAGCTAGAGTAAAACCTAACGGTATTAAAAGTACTCCTAGTATAACTTCTTTAATAGTCCTACCTTTTGATATCCTAGCAATAAACATCCCGACAAATGGCGCCCAAGCAATCCACCATGCCCAATAAAATATCGTCCACATTCCAGACCAGGCCTTACCTTCTTCATTAAAAAGATACATTTCAAAACTTTTAGGCAACAAAAACCCGATATAATTCCCTGTATTTTGAATAAAACCATCTAGTAAAAGTGATGTTGGGCCTGTTATAAAGACAAAAAATAAAAAAACACACAATAACCGTACATTAAAATTTGAGAGCCAAGCAATCCCTTTTTCAACCCCTGAAACTGCTGCAAAAGTTGCAACAAGCATCATGAATATAACTAAACATACTAATATAATTGGGGATTCAGGAAGATCAAAAAGATAATTCAGACCAGCAAGACACACTAATGCTCCAATTCCAAGGTTTGTCACCATAGCGATTAGTGTCGCAATTATAGCAAAAGCATCAACCATATTGCCCATCCAACCATCATATCTATTACCTAGCAAGCCATGTAATACAGATCTTAGTGCTAGTGGCAAATTTCTTCTATAAGTAAAATACCCCATGGAAACAGCCATAAGTCCATACAGTGCCCAACCATGTAATCCCCAATGTAGGAAGGTTTGTGCCATCGCAGCTTGTGCTAGTGAGATTTTATCTTCTGTACTGACAGTTGGGGGATTCAAAAAATGATGCAAAGGTTCATACGCTCCAAAATAAAGTAGAGCAATACCAATACCAGAAGAAAATAACATAGATACCCAGCTTAGGTAACTGAAATCTGGTTTTTCATTATCTGGACCTAGACGTAACGCCCCGTATTTAGAAAAAGCCAACCAAAAAACAAACACTAAACAAATTATCATTACGAGCATGTAGAACCACCCAAAATAATGTGATACAAATTGTTGCGCAATTATTAGTCCTCTTTCAGCTAGCTTTGGGAATAAACCCATAAATAGAGTTAATAATATTGATATAATCGCAGAGCTGTAAAAAACAAATTTATTAACATGCATTTTATTTTCTGTGTTGTATTTTTTCATCATAGTGAACGCCCCTGTTTATAAAAAATATAACTAACAGCATAATTTAATTTTTAGAACATTCACTTTTTTGACTAAGGTCACAGTCTTTAATGTGAATAGTATAAGTTTATTTATTATTGATTGAACATTCAATCAATCTTTGCTATTGTGTAATGAAATTGTGATATCAAGCATACTTTTGTTGCACTTTTGTTAAATTTTCTTTTTATCTTACTAGTCAATTTTTACAAAAAAGGATATCAAATGCGTAAAGCAGAAATACCAGCAATTAGAAAGCAACAACTCATTGAAGCCACATTTTCGGTGATTGAAGTTAGAGGAATACAACAAACCACAATTAACCATGTAGCTAAAACTGCCGGATTGTCAGTAGGAATAGTTAGCCACTATTTTGGTGATAAAAATGGGTTAATGAGAGCCGTCATGCAGAAGGTATTAAGCGATCTGAAGCATGCGATAAATCTAAAGATGCAACAAAATAAGGATAATTCAGCACGAGGATGCATCGTTTCTATAATAGAAGGAAATTTTGATACTACTCAAGTGAATCGAGCAGCAATGAAAGTATGGCTTAATTTTTGGGCTAGTAGCCTTTATTCTGATGAATTAAGCCAATTGCAAAAAATAAATGATCATAGGCTTTATTCAAACTTAACCTGGTATCTTAAAAAATTATTACCCTCAGAAAAAGCAAGAATTGTTGCTAAGGGTTTAGCTGCTATTATTGATGGTCTTTGGTTAAGAGGCAGTTTGTCTCAAAAAGATGAGTTTAACAAAGCTGAAGCTATATACATCGCTATTGAATATTTAGATTTGCAATTAGCTAAATATCAAGATCATCTTGTCAAAAAGTAAATTAATTAACCTAAGGAGGTTAGTATGAGTGATGTGCCTATACATAAATTATTTATTCATGGTCAATATGTTGATGCAACTAGCAATCAAACTTTTGATGTTATCAATCCTGCAGATGGCAACCTTATTGCAAAAGTGCAAAAAGCAAGTTCTCAAGATGTGGAAGACGCAGTTAAAAGCGCTCTTGAAGGTCAAAAAGTTTGGGCTGCTACAACTGCGGTTGAAAGAAGCAGAATTTTATTGAAGGCCGTAGCACTCCTTAGGGAACGCAATGACGAACTTGCTCATATTGAAACCTTAGATACAGGTAAACCTATCAGTGAAACAAAGTATGTTGATATAGCCACCGGCGCCGATGTAATTGAATATTTTGCCGGCCTCATCACAGGTTTGCAGGGCATTCAAGTACCATTAAGAGAAAGTAGTTTTTTTTATACAAGAAGAGAACCTTTAGGTGTTATCGCAGGCATAGGCGCTTGGAATTACCCTATACAAATTGCCATGTGGAAATCAGCACCCGCTTTAGCTGCTGGAAATGCGATGGTATTTAAACCAAGTGAAATGACTCCTTTAGGGGCGCTAAAATTGGCTGAAATTTATATGGAAGCTGGGGTTCCTCCTGGTGTGTTTAATATAATTCAAGGTTCTGGCCATGATGTAGGTCAGTCACTCATTACTCATCCAAATATCGCAAAAATCTCTTTTACTGGCAGTGTAGAAACAGGCAAAGAAGTAATGTCAGAAGGGGCTCTGTCGACTTTAAAAGAAGCAACTTTAGAACTTGGAGGGAAATCACCTCTCATTATTTTTGCAAACTGCGATCTAAACAGAGCCGTTGATATCGCTATGATGGCAAATTTTTATAGTACTGGTCAAGTCTGCACTAATGGAACACGAGTATTCATCCCACAAGAGTTAAAAACCGCATTCGAAGAAAAGATAATTGAAAAAATTAAAAATATTCACATGGGAGATCCTTTAAATCCAGATACAAATTTTGGCCCTCTGGTTGGATTTGAACACATGAATAACGTACTTCGCTATATAGAAAAGGGCAAGACCGAAGGGGCTAGATTACTTACTGGTGGCAACAGAGCAAAAGGTAATTTCGCCAAAGGTGCATACATTGAACCTACTGTTTTTGTTGATTGCACGGATGATATGTCAATTTTTAAAGAAGAAATTTTCGGTCCTGTAATGTGTGTCACTACTTATCAAACAGAAGATGAAGTTATCCAGCGTGCAAATGATACTGAATTTGGCCTGGCTGCAGGTATTGTTACTGATAATTTAAGCCAAGCTCATCGTGTAATAAATAAATTAGAAGCTGGAATTTGTTGGATTAATACATGGGGAGAGTCCCCAGCACAGATGCCTGTAGGAGGATATAAACAATCTGGTATTGGCCGTGAAAATGGAATAACGACTTTAGAACATTACACACAAATCAAATCAATACAGATCGAACTTGGTGATTTTAACTCTGTATTTTAATCTCCCAAATATATTTATGCGTCTTAGACCTGCTGTGGAAAAGTGCTCTATGTTTGTCACATTAAATTTTATTATGAGGATTTTACATGCCCAATACACTCAAAAAAGAATACGATTACATTATTATTGGTGCTGGTTCAGCTGGTAATGTTCTAGCGACTAGATTGACTGAAGACCCTAATATTTCAGTTTTGTTACTAGAAGCAGGAGGTCCTGATTATCGTTTGGACTTCAGAACACAAATGCCTGCAGCTCTAGCCTATCCACTTCAAGGAACCCGTTATAATTGGGCCTATAAAACGGAACCTGAACCTTTTATGAATAATCGACGAATGGATTGTGGAAGAGGTAAAGGATTAGGTGGTTCCTCCTTGATAAACGGAATGTGTTATATTCGCGGTAATGCTATGGATTATGATAATTGGGCAAATATAAAAGGCTTGGAACAATGGGCTTATAACAATTGCCTGCCCTATTTTAAAAAATCTGAAACAAGAGATATAGGTGCTAATGAATATCATGGAGATTCAGGCCCTGTCCGTGTTACAACGCCTAAATTAAATAATAATGTGCTCTTTCATGCCATGGTCGATGCTGCTGTTCAAGCTGGATTTCCTCGTACGGATGACTTGAATGGTTTTCAACAAGAGGGTTTTGGACCTATGGATAGAACTGTAACACCAAATGGTAGGCGATCTAGTACAGCTAGAGGCTACCTTGATCTATCGAAAAATAGAAATAATCTAACTATTGTCACACATGCAACTACTGATACAATTTTGTTTTCAAATAAAACAGCGATTGGAGTCAAATGGATTCAAAATAAGAAAACACATGAAACTTTTGTGAATCGCGAAGTTATTCTCTGCGCAGGGGCTATTGCTTCTCCACAAATTCTTCAACGTTCTGGTATAGGTCCACGTAAATTATTAGAAGAATTAGATATCCACGTAGTCAATCAACTTCCTGGTGTTGGGCAAAATCTTCAAGATCATCTAGAATTATATTTGCAATTTGAATGTAAAAAGCCTGTTTCTATTTACCCTGCAACAAAATGGCATAGAAAACTGATGATCGGTGCACAATGGTTATTTAAAGGTACAGGGCTAGGGGCCAGTAATCAATTTGAAGCAGGGGGATTCATCCGTACTCATGAAGAATTTGAGTGGCCTAATATTCAATATCATTTTTTACCAATTGCTGTTAATTACAATGGTTCCAATCCAATTAATTACCACAGTTTTCAGGCGCATATGGGCTCAATGAGATCTCCTAGCAGAGGAAGAATTCAAGTCAAGTCTAAAAATCCATTTGATCACCCTAGTATCTTATTCAACTATATGTCCCATGAACAGGATTGGAAGGAATTTCGAGCGGGCATTAGAATTACAAGAGAAATATTCAAGCAACCAGCGTTAGCTCCTTATGTAGGTAAAGAGATTTCACCGAGTATCAATGTCACAACTGACAATGAGCTAGATAATTTTGTAAAACAATTTGGCGAAACTGCTTATCACCCTTCCTGTTCAAATAAGATGGGTTACGATGATATGAGCGTAGTTGATGCAACAGGTAAAGTACATGAAATTGAAGGAATACGTGTCGTGGATGCTTCAATTATGCCTGAAATAATCACTGGTAATTTAAATGCTTGTACAATTATGATGGCTGAAAAAATTGCGGATATTATAATGAAAAAAGCGCCATTACCTGTATCAGATGCCCCTTACTTTAAAGCCAATAATACTCCAATCAGGAATGTTTGATCAGGATTCATAGTTTATTTAGTTGTGTTGACATTTAACTTTAAAACACAATCACATTCAAAATGATTGGAAATAGATCTTTCAAATTATATATCTTTGATAATAGGCATGACACTTTTATAATTTACTTGTAATAGAGCATTATAAAAATATAAGCGTCATGCCAAGTTTAATTTAACAAGCTGAACAGTAGAATTATCTAACAGACCGATGGTTGTCAAGCAACCTTCTTAGTGATAATTATGAATTTTGATAATGCGGATATCAAAGAATATGATCAGTTATTACTCGTTGTAGGTTATATTAAAAAATACAATTAAAATTGAATGTATCTATCATGTGATGCTTAAAAATAAACCGTGCACTTTAAGTCATAGTGAAACTATTATACTGATGCTTATATAACCCGATAAATTTTTCATCTAGGCACTCTCCCTTGGGCTATTTTATCTCTCAATAGCCATTATACGACCATCATGAAAGTTGAAATATGCACCTGAAAAATTTGCATCGCCATGCAAAGTGTCATTTCATAAAGTGAACAATCAGCTGTTCTTACAACATAGTGGGAATTAGTAAGATTCTGTTTTTATAATTCATTGAAACAATATTGAATTTGAAAATTATGCCCTGCTAATAACATGATTAATAATTTCTAAACATCAGGACCATATCTTTTATTTAATTGGCTATCGTGGATTTTTCAAAAACTATCTCGCATACAATACTGTTTAAAGTCCCTAACAATCGAGGTATAAAGAAGAATAGAGCTAAATCTAGTATTTTTCATCTCTTGAAATAGGGAGTCTTGCATAATACACAACTAATGTTCTGTGTGGTCTGATTAGGTCAATCCATAATTTAACCTTACAATCAATAATTTACTTTTTAAATTTATATCCTCTAATCGGAACATTTCCTATAACTAGAATATATAAAAAATGAATTAACACTTTTTTAAATAGTAGAGGATTTATGTATCTCAGTTCAAATAAGTTATATGTATTTTGAGTAAAAATAAAATACCTTGTACTTGCAAAAAAATTTGACACTACAAGTGTTACGCGCTTATAATTTAGTTAGGTGGCTAACTAAATTATAAGCGGACTATTTTTATGTATTTAGAATCAAAATATAGAACATTAACGAGTATTTTAAAAAAGCAGCATATAAACAATCTTGTGGGTATTGAGGCTTGTTTTATGCTACTTTCCTATGCAGACAAAATAAATCAAGCTTGTGCTAAAAAATTAGGAGAACATCAATTATCTGAGAGTAGATTCATGATTCTTACGCTTTTGTTGGAATATGATGTACTGTCGTCAAAAAAAATTGCAACGTTATGCGGGGTGACTAAACCTACAATGACATCTTTAATCCACTCTTTACTTAAGGACGAATTAGTTTATAAAAATAAAACCAGTCAGGATGGACGACAAGTGGATATTAAACTGACTGAAAAAGGAAAAAAGTTAATCATGAATCTATTTCAAGATCATATTTCTTGGATTGAAAGTATTACCAAGCAGTTTTCTGTTCTTGAACTAGAGACCTTAACAAACCTGTTAAATAAAATCACTGTATCCAAAAATTAAGTAGTCATTGATAAATAATGAATTGAGAAAATCAGCAATGCAAAGATTAGATAAATTAAATCAAGGCCTTGAAAGCACTACCCATCTTCAGGAATGTTTACAAATAAACCAAGAATTTCTTTTTAAATCGGTTATTGCGGAATTTTGTGAACAATCTTCTTTGAATGAAATGCTAATTGCACTTGACAAGAATTCAACAGAAGGTATTTTATCAAAAATGAAAGGGATAGGAAAAGTTCTAGCTGATGCAATTACCCATGGAAATATTACAAATGAAGCGTATGCATACCTGTCAAAACATCCATCAGACACAGTGAGGGGATGGGTCTGCTTTAGTTTAGCTTTCCAAACACCTGACCTTTCAGTGCCTGAGCTATTAGACAAAATTAAACTTTTTGCCATTGATAATCACTTTGGCGTTCGAGAATGGGCTTGGATGGCGATACGAGAAAAATTAGCTTTAGAATTAACCACCTCAATAAAATTATTGTCACCATGGGTAGAGGATTTAAATCCCCTAATGAGACGTTTTGCTGTTGAATGCTTAAGACCCAGAGGGGTTTGGTGTAAGCATATTGCTGAACTCAAAAAAACACCACAAATGGCTTTGATAATACTTGAACCATTAAAAAATGAACCTGAAAAATATGTCCAAGATTCCGTTGCTAACTGGTTAAATGATGCGAGTAAAAGCTCCCCTTCCTTTGTATTTAACTTATGCTCAAGATGGTTGACAGAAAGTGAAACCCCCTATACTCAGCGTATTGTCAAGCAAGCATTAAGAACAATAAATAAAAAATTTTTGAATGACACATTAAAAGTTCAATGAGATCATTGAATTATTGTAAGAAATTCTATCTATCTTTTTGCCATACTATCATTGTTTAAGTGATGATTAAATCCGTTTCTCTTGGGCTAACTTTACCTAATCTTAGGTTAGAGTTCTAACATATATTATAGAGAGGTGTTTATCTTTGTTAGATTAATGATCATTAGTTATTTTTTGGTGCTATTGATATTTTGAGACCATATTTGGCCTATCTGCATGACAACATCACAATAAAAGAAGTTTCAATCTTCTAACTAAAACACATTTGGAATTTATCATACCAAGTTACAATTACTCTATATTGCTTTATTTTAGCAAAAGCATTGCCAACCAAGTGCCGTATTTTGAATAAGTATTTATCAATTGCTCCGAGCTTTAACTCCCTAGCTTAAATAAGTTTTAGGATAAGGGACGTTTTGTTAAAGTTGACAACAATCTATCTTTAAACTTTTGAGTCAAAAAATTTCAATAACAAGATTTATTTTAGTAGAATTACATCCACAACTTTTAACAATAGCTTCACAGCTATCTCTTACTGCACTGGTAGTCTGCTGACGTGCAGTGCCAATTGACCCTCAGCTAAAACCCATTTTGTATCTGCGGTACGTGGCAACTGCCTTAAAACTCTAAAAAGCATTGTTTATTAGCTCATCAATTAAATGGTTTAAAACATCATTCCAATGCCCCCCATAATAGGGTAATTCACGCCAGGGATAACAGCGAGGACTTATATCAAGCAGCCACAAACAATAATCGGTATGATACTTTGATATAACCTAAACTAAGGTATTTAAAAAGTCTTATTGGTACTCTCACTTTATATCTGATAAATTTAATCTTGGCATGACACTTTCACTTTAATAATATTGGTTAATAAGCGAATTATTAATGTGCCATGCCTACTTATTAATTCTATTCATTTCAATTGTTGATTTATCAGACGCTTAGCCCTACTTATTTTTTCATCTCATGCCAACAACTCTAAAAAGCCTATCCTCTTTTTCTAGCAAATTCATTCATAAAATCACACAGTGCTTTAACGCCATCTAAACCCATCGCATTATAAATAGATGCTCTTACGCCCCCAACAGCTCTATGACCTTTAAGTGCTTGAAGACCCTCTTGTTCTGCTTCCTTTAAAAACAGAGCGTCTAAACTATTGTCAGCTAATTGAAATGGCACATTCATCCATGAACGATTTTGTGCACAAATTTGATTGATATAAAAATCATTTTCATCGATTGTTTTATAAAGTAAGGCTTGCTTTTCATCATTACGTGCTTCCATCCCTTTAACGCCGCCTTGTTGTTTTAACCACTCAAAGACAAGTCCTGTCATATACCAAGCAAACGTAGGAGGAGTATTAAACATAGAGTCATTTTTAGCAAGTACTTGATAATTTAAAACCGATGGCGTGTGAAGATGAGCTCTATCAAGTAAATCTTCCCTAATAATTACGATGGTTAACCCTGCAGGGCCAATGTTTTTTTGTGCACCAGCATAAATGACACCAAAACGCGTCACATCAATTTCGCGTGATAATATAGAGGATGAGTAGTCAGCAACCACAACTTTATCTCCAAAATCTGGCGCTTCATGGATAGCAATTCCATCAATTGTTTCATTAGGGCAATAATGAATAAATGCGCTATCATCAGATACAGCCCAATCTTTCATTGCTTTGACCCCTTTCATTCCATCCGGATGAATATGGTTAATATTTATGGCATTCACTTTGCAATATTTAGTTGCTTCTTCGATCGCACTATGAGCCCAGTACCCACCATCAATATAATCAGCGGTAGTTTTATGACCCAATAGATTTAATGGCACTGCAGCAAATTGTGCGCGTCCTCCGCCTTGGCAAAATAAGATCTTATAATTAGTAGGGATATTCATTAAGTCCCGTAAATCTTGTTCAGCTTTAGCAGCAATATCCATAAATGGCTTACCTCTATGACTAACTTCCATAACCGAAGTTCCTTGATTTTTCCAATCTAAGAGCTCAGATTGTGCTTTAAGCAAAACATCTCTTGGCAATATCGCAGGACCTGCGCTAAAGTTATATACTGGCTTCATAAACTCTCCTTTGTATTAAAGTTTCAATTAAATGGCAAATTATTTTATTCAATAGCCTTAGAAAGCTCATCGTTTGATAATTCAATTTCAAATTCATCCACAAGATCACGTGTGATCGTTGCCAGTACTTTATAAAAATCATTCTGACTGTAGGTTTCTATTTTACTAAGAATTTTTTTGCTTAATGGCAGTATAAAATCAAAAAATAATAATGACTGGTTTTCACTGAGTTGTTCTAAAACCAGTTTTTTTTGTTCACTTAAATTTCCTGAGCTTTGCTGTTCAGAAACTTGTTCTTCTCTTTTAGTCTCTAGCCATGCTAAAAGCAGCCATAAAAAGCCATAATGTGTTATGTTACTTTCCTGACTGATAGGCATAGCTGTCTCTTCAATTACTCTATTTATAAATTCAAGAGCTTGTTCTTTTTCATTATTCTCAATTAAATGTATAATATCAAGGCAAACCGGTGCATTATGAAGTTCAAATAATTTCTTGTATTCCAAAATAATCTTCCCTTTATCCGATTTTTCTAATCGCTTAAAAAGATCATCATGCTTTAAAGGCCAAATAGACTGAATTTTACCTTCAAAAATCATATCATAAAGGCTAATTAACACTGTGCATTCTGGATTACGATAAAATAAATTACCAATGATTCTCATCATTGCAGCTAAGTCATTCATATTTCTAATTTGTGGTGCTTCTGTATTTGACATAAACTTTCCTATTGCTATTAGGATAACATCCCTAGTAAACTTAATTATAAGTTATTTTTTATTAATAAGTCATCTGCTTGGTGTTTTGCATAAGTCTTTATTAATGGCATAAACTGAAAAAAATCATTTTCAAAATCACTATAATCTAATAGTAATTCCCTTATCGATTGATGCATTATCGATTGGCGAGGCTTTCTCTTATCCATTTGCACTAAAATTTCCTCCAAGCCTTCAATGGTTTTATACTTTAAAAACCAATTTTCACTTAATAAAATTGGGACAATCCTTTGAGAGCTTTTAGGTAAAATTGACAGATGATCTTCTAGCTGTAAATAAAAATTCCGGATGAAAACTTCAAGCTTAACTGAATGAAATTGGCTAAAATATTTGGCGAGAAAATGATCATAAAACATATCAACGATCACAGGACTATAGTGCCTATATTGTTCAAACAGACGTCTAACACTTTGTCTAAAAATAGGATGTCCATCCGTATAGCTATCAATTTTGCGGTGTAATAAAATACCAATACGCATCTCTCCATGATAATTGAGATAATCCTTTCCTTTCACTGAATCAGCAATAAAATTACCAATGGCTCTTAATGGGATGTTGTCTGACAAATAGACATGCGCTAAAAAATTCATAAAACCTCAGGTTCAATTGATTTAATCAATTATGCTTTCAGTACTATAAAAATCATCAGGTCAGTTTCTTAATTTTCGATTTTAGCAAGACAAAAAAAACGGCCTTAAAAAGACCGTCTAATAAAAGATTTAATTATTTTTCTTTTTTCTCTCTGACGTGAAGACCCCGTTTTTCAAGACCACGATAAATCAGTTGTTGTTGAACGATTGTTACGATATTACTTACGGTATAGTATAAAACTAACCCCGAAGGGAACCATAAGAAAAACACAGTAAATACGACTGGCATATAAGTCATAATTTTTTGTTGCATAGGATCTGTTACTGTGGTCGGTGAAAACTTCTGTATAAAGAACATAGTCACCCCCATAAGTATCGGCAGGATGAAATAAGGATCACGTGCAGAGAGATCGTTAATCCAGAAAATAAAGTCAGCATGTCTTAATTCCACTGAACTCATGAGCATATAGTAAAGTGATAAAAAGATTGGCATTTGGATAATAACAGGTAAACAGCCTTTAAGCGGATTGACTTTCTCTTCCTTGTAGAGTTTCATCATCTCTTGACTCATTCTTGCGCGATCATCACCAAATCTTTCACGCATTTCTTGAATTCTTGGCTGAAGCAATTTCATTCTCGCCATAGAGGTATACTGTGCTTTTGTAAGTGGATACATAATACCCCTTACGATGAAAGTAATACCAATAATTGCAAAACCCCAGTTACCTACGATTCCATAAATTATTTTCAATAATTTAAATAGTGGTTGAGATAAGAACCACAACCAACCATAGTCAACGGTTAAATCCAAACTGTCAGCTATTTTCTTCATCTCATCTTGTAATTCAGGGCCAACCCATAATCTAGAAGAAAATGTATGATTATTGCCCGGTAATACTTCAATTTCAGTTCCAATAAAATTGATAGAGGCAATACCAGTACTCGCATTAAAATAAGTTGAAAAAGTATTCTTATCTTCTTTATTTGGTATCCACGCAGTAGCAAAATATTGCTGTAACATGGCAATCCAGCCACCTTGTGTTTCGACATTTAACTGAACATCTTCGATGTCATCAAACCCATATTTCTTATACTTATCTTCAGTGGTCGAATAGGCCGCACCACGATAGGTGTGCAAAGCAAAATTATCACTTTCTCCTTCACGTCCCTTAGGTAGTGAAATTGATTGCTGCAATTGACCATATAAGCGCAGTCTTAATGGATCGTTGGTATTATTCTGTACTTTATAATCTACTCCAATAACATACTGACCGCGTTGAAATAAGAAATTCTTTGTATACACAGCACCATCTTGTGCGGTGAAACTAAGGGGGACAACTAAGCTATCTTTTCCTTCTTCTAATACAAATTCATTTTGTGTGGTGGTAAATTTTGCTCTACCTTCATTTGTATCAATTGCGTTCGGACCTGTTAATCCACTTTGGGCGTGATAGGTATATCCAGGTAATGTAGTCAGTAGATTAAAAGGAGTGTCTGAATTGAGGGCTTCAGGATAATTCAATAAAGATGCTTTTATAACATCACCACCTAAAGTGTTGATAGTCAGTTCTAAGACATCGGTTTTGACTGTAATTAAATTACCTTCAGTTTTTGCTACCTCTAAAGGATCTATAGTTACACGTTCAATCGCTTTAGCTTGCTCAAGCGCTTTAGTTGCATCATCTGTCCAGGCTTTCCAAACTAAAAAGCTTACAACAAGAAATGCAATCAAAAAAAGATGGCGTTGTTGTTCCATTGCGTTTCATTCTCTCCTACTGATTAAACTGAATATTTTAGGGCTGAGTTTCCCTTTTCCCCTTTGAACATGCACAAGTCTGCTTTTTTGGTATATCTTTATTTAACTTAACCGGTTTACATGGAACTAAATCCTCTCCACCTTCATGCCAAGGATGGCATTTTGAAAGTCGCTTTACACTTAAAAATATTCCTTTAATTATGCCAAAACGCTCAATTGCTTCAATAGCATAATGCGAGCAAGTAGGATAAAACCGACATGACGGCCCAAATAAAGGACTTATAAAAAGCTGATAACCCTTAACAAGTTTGATCAAGCATTTAGAGCCAAACGAGACAGACGGTGCCATAATTTATCCAAAATTAAATCTAATTCTTTATTGCTTAATTTTTCAGCAGGCTTTTTCACTATAACCACAAAGTCCATCGCTGGCAATTCATGCTGCTTTAGTCGAAAAGATTCTCGAACTAGACGCTTAACTCTATTTCTTTCATGAGCCCTTTTGATCTGTTTTTTACCGACGGTCAAACCAAGTCTTGGGTTATCTAGGGAATTTTTTCTGGCAAGAATTGTTACTTCGGGGGTACCTGCTCGTGATGGTATTTCAAACACAAGACTGAATTGTTTGGGTGTTAGTAATCTCAACACCCGAGGAAATGTCAGTTTCACCACAATAATGATTACCTGATTTAAAAAGGTCAAACCTGAGTTAGTTTAAATCAGGTACGTAATATTAATTAGATGATACTGTTAAACGTTTACGGCCTTTTGCACGGCGGTTTGCTAAAACTTTACGGCCATTTTTTGTTGCCATGCGAGCACGAAAACCATGAGCACGAACGCGTTTAGTATTTGAAGGTTGGAAAGTACGTTTCATTATAATCACCTATAATATTAAAATTTAAAACCACAAGATCGATACGCAGACTGAAAGCCCTTTAAAACTTGCGCATCAATACACTTAAAGTCGATGAATTATACAGAGTAATGTCAAAATCGCAAACATATATTTAAAAAAAAAACTTAAGTGCGTTATTTTTCGCCTATTTAAGGCATTTAGATTGAGACCCAAATTTGTATGAAATGACAACGAATATACTGGAAAAAATCTAGTTGAAAATCTTTTGAAATTTTCGGTTATTACTCACCACCACTATACTCTTGATACTCATAGCGAAAGCTTAAGTGAGAACAACATCAAATTGCTCATGTGAATACAAGGGATCAATTTGTACTTTTACTTGTTTACCTATAAAAATCCCTAACTCCGCCAAACTATGGCTTTCTTCAGCCTGTAGAGCTTCTCCTAGTTCTTTAGACGCATAAATTAAAAAACTATCAGCATGATATAATTGATTCATTCTAACAATCTCTCTCATGACATCATGACACAAAGTTTCTATATTTTTTACTCGCCCCCTCCCTTCACACGCAGGGCAAGGCTGACATAAAATGTGTTCCAAACTTTCACGGGTCCTTTTGCGTGTCATTTCAACTAAGCCTAATTGCGAAAAGCCATTTACTACTGTTTTAACTCTATCAAAAGAAAGCGCTGCATTCAAAGCATTTAACACCCGTTCCTGATGTTCAGGATTCTTCATATCTATAAAATCTATTATAATGATCCCACCTAAATTTCTTAATCTAAGTTGTCTTGCAATCACCTGAGTGGCTTCTAAATTAGTATTAAATATTGTATCTTCAAGATTTCTATGACCAACAAAAGCACCTGTGTTGATATCAATGGTCGTCATAGCTTCAGTTTGATCAATAATCAAATACCCACCTGATTTCATCAAAACTTTCTTATTTAATGCCCTTTGAATTTCATTTTCAACATCATGCAACTCAAATATGGGCTGTTTGCCGGTGTAGAGTTCAATAAATTGGGTTAATTCAGGAATATATTCATTGGTAAATTTTACCAACTCATCCATAGACTCTTTTGAATCTATCCTTATTTTAGCTAAATGCCCCTTAGAAAAATCTCTTAATAATCTTTGCTCAAGGGGCAATTCTGCATATAGCTGTTTACTACTGCCTAATCTCTGTTTTCTTTCTGTAATTTTTTGCCATAGCCTTTTTAAAAAAACCACATCATGAATAAGCTCCTCTTCCCCAACTCCCTCAGCAGCTGTCCTCACTATAAAGCCACCAAATTCATCACAATGTGGTGCTACAATTTCTTTTAATCGTTCTCTTTCTGTATCACTCTCAATCCGTTGAGAAACGCCCACATTTGGAGTTCCAGGCATCAGCACAAGATAACGACAAGGAATTGTTATATCTGTGGTTAATCTAGGTCCTTTTGTACCCAAAGGATCTTTGACAACTTGGACAATAATATCTTGACCCTGACTGACTAATTTGGAAATATCATGGACATGAAATTGCTTTTGTTCATCGCCTGCAACGCATTCAGTATGAGGCATGATATCCGAAGCATGCAAAAAAGCAGCTTTATCCAACCCAATATCAACAAATGCAGCTTGCATGCCAGGAAGCACTCTTATCACTCTTCCTTTATAGATATTTCCCACCATTCCACGTTTCGATTCTCGTTCGATGTGAATTTCTTGTAATAAGCCATTTTCGATGTGTGCAACGCGTGTTTCAGAGGGAGTTATATTAATTAAAAGCTCAATACAATCACTCATCTTTAGCATCCAAGTATTTTTCAGCATCTAAAGCAGCCATGCAGCCCGAACCTGCCGAGGTAATGGCTTGTCTATAGACTTGATCGGTCACATCTCCAGCAGCAAACACTGACTCTATACTCGTTTGCGTTGCAAAACCTTCAGTGCCTGATTTAATTTTTATATAGTCATTAATAAGTTCTAATTCACCTTTAAACAGTTGTGTATTAGGCGAATGCCCAATAGCAATAAATACACCATGAACTTCTAATTGTGATAATTCATTATTCACAGTAGAAGCAAGCTTTACTCCCGTCACTCCTGAATCATCACCCAATACTTCATCTAATATGTGATTTAAGTGCAAAATAATTTTCCCCTCAGCAACACGTTTCATTAATCTATCTACTTGAATTTTTTCTGCTTTAAAGTTCTCTCTTCTGTGGATTAAGTGAACTTCACTTGCTATATTAGAAAGATATAACGCCTCTTCTACAGCCGTATTTCCACCACCTACGAGACAAACTTTTTTATTTTTATAAAAGAAACCATCACAGGTAGCACATGCAGAAACACCTTTACCTTTAAACAGTGTTTCTGAAGGTAATCCTAAATACTTAGCTGAAGCACCTGTCGCTATTATTAATGCATCACACGTATACTCATACTTGTCGCCAACTAACTTCATTGGCTTTTCTTTAAGACTCACACGATGAATATGATCCAATTCTATTTGCGTCTGAAATTTTTCTGCATGTTGATGCATTCTATCCATTAAAGCAGGCCCAAGCAGTCCTGAAGGATCTCCTGGCCAGTTCTCAACGTCTGTTGTCGTCATCAACTGCCCCCCCTTTTCCATACCGGTAATGAGTAAAGGTTCTAAATTCGCCCTCGCCGCGTAAATAGCGGCTGTATATCCAGCTGGTCCAGAACCTAAAATAATCAATTTAGAATGCTTAATGACTTTAGCACTCTCTTTTGTTGTAGCGTTTAATAGGGTCGTTGAATTAAATAAAGGTTTTAGCATAATAAGTCCATTTGTAGGTAAAATTTATCAATGTTTTCAAAAGTTCAAATAAAAGAGCATCATTAAATCGAAGGCATTATCAATTGATAGCTCATTTGCACACTGCATTAAGTGTTACGTTTAATTTGTATAACCATTTTGTATCGCCATTTTATAAGTTTAGAGAGAACAGCTTAACCATCCAGATACCAGAATAATAGGTTTTCTTACAGAAAAAAACAATGACAAAATAGTGTAATTCAAAAAACGGTCTAATCTATTCCAGAGTATAATCGAAAAACTTTTATAATTGTCCAGTGACCGCCCCCCTCTCAATATCTATCCAAACCCTTTTTTTTTGTGGTAGAATACTGTTCAAAGTAATTATAAGTTGCGTATTTATAGTTTCTTTTTTAATGGGTTGAGTCCCTTTTTTAACAAAATTTTCTTTACATTAAGTAAGTGAATGCATTTAACTCATTGTTTTTTAATAACATAACACAAAGTAAATTGTTTTTTGTAAAGTTATTTAAAAGTTTTTCTCATAATTCAGGGAACTTTTCAAAAAATAAAGTGACTAAGTAAGGTAAGCAATTTTACTCACTGTGTTGTATTTTTAATACACTAAGTAAGTAAGACACAGGATGTCAGAGATGAAGCAAGAAGAATTGACAGATCAAATGTTAGTCGAAAAAGTCCAATCTGGAGATCAACAAGCATTTAATCTTCTTGTCATCAGATACCAGAGTAAAATAGCAAATGTTGTGGCAAAATTTGTTCCTCCAAGCGATATTGGAGATGTTGCTCAGGAAGTTTTTATAAAAGCATATCGCTCTCTGCATTCTTTTAGAGGAGACAGTGCTTTTTATACATGGTTATACCGTGTTGCGGTAAATGTTGCTAAAAATCATCTTACTGCACAAAGTAGAACTATTGATTCAATGGATATTGACTCTGATGATGCCTCTTTTTTAGAATCTAATGAGCATATGCATGCGATAGATAATCCTGAAAATATCATCATTTCAGAGCAATTGCATAAAGTTGTTTTTGCCGCAATTGAATCATTACCTGATGATCTTAAAATAGCAATTGTTCTCAGAGAATTAGAAGGTCTAAGTTACGATGAGATTGCTGAAAAAATGAATTGTCCTGTTGGTACTGTTCGTTCTCGTATATTTCGAGCAAGAGAACATATCGATAATTTAATTTTACCGCATTTAAAAAATCGGTAAGATCTTGTTTAAATTAATATTTAAACTTAACGTTAACTAACTAAAGGTAATTTAGTATGCAAAAAGAAGCGCTTTCAGCATTAATGGATGGTGAAATTAGCAATCATCAAACTGCCAATTCACTCATCAACAAAATGAATAAAGACGCCGATTTACGCAACACATGGTCGCGTTATCATTTAATGAGAGATACTCTCAGAGCAGAGGTTGCAAATTCTTTAAAATTGCAAGCAACAGAAGAGCAATTCACTGCTCTTGACATAGCGGATAAAGTAGCAGAACGATTAAAAGATGAACCAATTATTTTTAATGGCTCAACCCAGGCTAAAACTAAATCAAGCAAAAGCAATGTTGAACCAAAAAGAAGGCTAAATACCTTCGGTCAAAATGTTTTACAGTTTGGTCTAGCTGCTTCTTTTGCTTTTGCTTTAATTATTGGTGTACAGCAAATTAATAAATCTGACGCGGAAAATACACTTCAGTTTAGTGAAAACCCAACATTCAATACTTTACCAATTATTGGTGAAGCAACAGCGGTAAGCCTTGGTGTTCCTGGTTCATCTTCTGATTCAACTCATTCAATTAGTCAAAGACAACTGCAAATACAAGAGCAAAGACAACGTATCAATGCACTATTGCAGGATTATGAGTTGCAAAAGAGATTAGGTAAAAACCAATCTGAACCTACTAAATCCGAAGTTCAAGTAGGTTTATCTGTACCTGGTACTCAAAAACTTGGCGAAGAGCTAATTAGCACTCAATAACATATAAGTTTGTCCCCTTAAATTGCTTGTATTTATTGTTTATTTGAGGGGATAATAGAGTGAATTGTAGATTTAATTTAATTGCCCTTTAGCTCTCATCAATCTTAATTTTTAGCTTTTATCTAATGAAAATTATCAATGGCGAATTAAACTCACAAATTAAAATCTAACATCTTGATTTTGATACATTTTTAAATAGTAAAGAAATTCACTTCTTGGGATCTCTATAGCTCCAAGTGACTCTGTATGAGGATTCAAAATCTGGCAATCAATTAATTCACCGCCAAGTAATTTAAATTCTTGTACCATCGAGTGAAAAGCCACTTTAGAAGCATTGCTTTTTATACTGAACATTGATTCACCACAAAATACTTTACCTTGATGTATGCCATAAAGACCGCCGATTAATTGCTCATCATCCCAAACTTCAACACTTGATGCCATCCCTTTTTTAGCTAAAGCAGTATAGTACTTGATAATCTCCGCTGAGATCCAAGTACCCTCTTCTCTGACTGCACACTGCCTAACAACCTGTTCAAAAGCATGATTAAAAGTTACCCTCCAATGACTTGCTTTTAAGAATCTAATAAAACGCTTATTTGGTTTATAATCATGAACAAAAAGTACAGCCCGCGGATCAGGAGACCACCACATCACCGGCTCACCTTCACTATACCAAGGAAAAATACCTGTACTGTAAGCTTTTTTTAAATGCTTTAGAGTCAATTGTTCGCTTATTGCTACCAGCCCATTAGGCTCTTCAAGTGCACTGTTAGGATCAGGCAAATTATCAATATGAGACAATAAAAGTAGCCGCTTATGCATCTTAATTAATTGTCCATTGTCCATTTTCAACCGAAAGAACCCTATCAAATTTAGATAAAGACTTAATCTTATGAGTTATCATTAAAAGTGTTTTGTCTATTGATAGGTGAAAGATTAATGACATAATTTGCTCTTCAGTATTAGGATCAAGTCCTTCAGTTGGTTCATCAAAAAGCCAAACAGGAGCGTTATGAAGTAAAGCCCTTGCGATGCCTATACGTCTCAATTCTCCTCCTGATAGCTGCCGACCTCCATCTCCCATGATTTGTTCTAATCCTTCATTATGATGTAAATAGCTTAATCCCACTTTATCTAATACACTCTTAAGTTGGTCATCTAATTCATTCGATGTTTCATTGACATAGCTTTGATTATAAGCCAACATTAAATTATCTCTTAATGAGTCATTGAATAAATAGATTGTCTGAGGGATCACTGAAATTGACTCTCTTAGTGATTTTTCATTGTATTGTTTTATGTCTTCCTCAAATAGTTTTATAACCCCTTCATGCTGGCTATAAGCGCGTGTTAATAAGTGAAAAAGCGTTGATTTTCCTGCACCAGTATGTCCTGTAATGGCAACCTTTTGATTAGGCAAAATGTCGAAACTTGCTTTATATATTACTCTATAGGATTGATTAGGGTAAGTGAATGATACAGATTCTAAGGAAATGATATTTTTTAATGTTGTTAATTTTTTCTCAAAAACAGACGCCTTTGAGTCAAATTTTACTATTGGCTGTATGTTATTAATTTCATTTAGTCGATTGGCAGAAGATACAACGGAACCTAAATGCACAAAAGCATGACTAATAGGCACTAACATTTCAAACGCGGCTAGGGTAGCGAACACAAACAGGGCTGCCATCGCTGGAAAAATGACTTGGTTAGTATACGTTTCTTCTTGTGAGAGAGAATCTAGTACAACCTTTTTGAATAATTCAGTAACATTTTGTTCATTAATCCAAATACCTGAAAAATATATCATTATACAAACTGTTAAGCCAGATAAAATTAGAATGCCCGCACTAGACAATTGTTGATAAAGTGAAAGTTTTTTTTCAATTAGCATTCGTTTGCTATCAATATTATCTAATTTATTAGCCTGATGGTGCCACTTAGCATAAATCAAATAAAGGGTTTGACCCGTTAAAAATCGGTTAAACTCATCCCTGTAATTAGATTTTAACAAAACGACTTCATCCCCTAGAGGATTTGACTTGTAATAAAATACAGGTGGAAACACTATAAGAATTAAAAGAAGAACGGCCCCCAACAATAAAGCCAGAGAGACATTAAAAAAACTCAGCACTAAAGTCATGAAGCAGATGACTACAAATGCACTAATGAAGGGGGTAATGACGCGTAAATATAAATTATCTAATGTTTCAACATCGCTAATTAATCGATTTAAAACATCAGCTTGACGATATGATTGCGATAATGCATGTTGCCTCGGGAATATCATTTTAAAGACGGAAACTCGCAATTTAGCAAGTAATCTGAAGGTAGCTTCATGTGAAACAATCCTTTCAAAATATCTAAAAGCGGTTCGACTAATTGCAAGCCCGCGCACAAAAGCCGCAGGTAATAAATAGTTGAATGTTGTAAAAACTACAATACCTGCAATCGCACTAGATGCTAAGAACCATCCAGATAGAGTCAATAATCCTATCCCAGAAAATATAGTTATAATAGCTAACAGTAGGCCTAAAATAACCCAGCCTAGATAACTTTTATATAGTTTGATATAGGGAAATAATGCTTTGAACATTCTGAGCCTTAATACATTCTGACTTGTGTATAAATACCATAATTTATACATCATATATTTTAATAAAACTATTCTAACATAGTTTATTATTTCTGTGCTTGTATTATAAGGCCATAGTAACTTATTTAGCTATAAAATAACTTTAGCTAAATCAAAATAATGTTAATGTAAGCAATTATTTTCCCCTTAAATATTTTGTTCGAAAAATCGAGTGGCTTTGTCTATTGTCTCAATGATAGAGACAATGCCACCTGGATTAGACACAGTTAAAGTATAAGATGGGGCTATGATGCCCATTTTGTTTTGGGGAATTACTATTAGTTGTAAAAATTTGAATTTGTCTTCTCCTTCTACCTTAAATTCTAATTTGAATTTATTTTTTTCTCCAGGAATAGGCTCAGCCTCTTTTCTGAATAGTTCCCTTCCAGTGTCTGCACGCTTTAATATAAACAATGTAGTATTTTGAAATTCTTCTATTGAAGAATCGATAAGATTTAATTCATTCTCAGATAATATATCCGAGACCTTATAAATGAATTCATACTTAACAGTATACTCATAATTTGCAAAAAATTCGTAACTAAGGATTTTAGAATCTAAACCAGGCCTTAAAGATACAATCCCCCCACCGCTATTAAAATTATTACCCGCTAACTCGGCAGGAATAACATTTGCAGGACTTTTTCCCTTGTCATATTCTTGCCCCATAAAATAGTTTAAATCAGCAATAAATATTTTTTGTCCATTTGCAGGAAAACCTGTTTTAGATTTTGGTGTTATAGATACACTTATTCGCTTATTTAGAGCACTGATTGGTACTTGTATTTTGAATGGGTTATTTTCAAAAGAAGGAATAGGTGTTAATTCTAAGTCCGATTCATTAATCATACTCTCAGGGCTTGCACTGACATCGGTAAAATTAGTAAATGAGTCAGGCCATCGTTTCAAAGGATTTTTAAGTTCAGAACTGTACCATTTGACTTCACTGTTTGATAAAAATTCATCTCCATCGATATCGATATAATAAAATAGTCGACTACTCAAGTTCTCTTTAGGTATTTCTAAGACACTGTTAACTGTTGGAAGAAACACTTCTCTAGCATCAATGATTTGTTTGATTATAGTGTATTGTGGAATTATTGGCTGTGGTGCTTGCCCATTAGTTGGCAAAATTGTTATGTCAGATAAAATATTTTCCTCTGCAAACTGTGCGCCTACATATTTTAATATAGGCGCTGAGCCTTTAATCTGATTGGTCACTGTCATAGCTTTAATAGGTTCTGCTAACACACAAGCAGTAAAGCACACATTGAGCAAAAAGAATTTACCTAGGATGCGTATGGGTGCAAATAACTGATCTTTATTTTTCATTTCTAAACCTTTTGTTGTCTTTAGTAGTAGTGTTAAATCCGACAAGAATTATTTTTTAAGTCACTAGATATGAACTAAAAAATAAACTCGTATAATGTATAAACTCCTAATCAATAGGCTTCTTATCAAAATTTGAATAGACATCCATAATAATTTATTGCAATTCGATAAAACGTGCGTCATTAGTCTTATATTTACCTTGAGGCTACGTTAGAATTCTATACTCATTCCAAATTTATCCTAATAAACATGGGATAAGAGAATAAATTATTTTAATCTTCCAGATCAAATGAATAGTTCAAACACCTACATAGATTGTGTTTGAACTATTATTAGAAAACGTCAACAACTAAACTATTACTGCTCTAATACTGATAGTGGTGATGTTGGATCAGGATTTTCTAAACCGATATCAGCCTTCGTATCATCTATATCTACACTTAACTGCATACCCTGCTCAATTAAAGGTTTGATTTTACTATTAATGTTAGTGTCTTGCACTGTGAAGATAAAGAAGTCTTCTTTTGTTGTATTGTCATAGGTATAATTATTTGCTTTAAATGCTAAAGCTTGTTTGAAATCATTTGTTTCTAGGTCTGCGGAAGTTATAGGTTTACCATTGTAAGTCATTCCCTCTTTTACTACGAAACGCCATGCAAAAGCATCAACGCTTTGATATAAATGATCTAATGATCTGCCTTCTTCATCAAACAACATCGCCTTAAATTCACGATTAACAACAGAATAGTCGTCTACTTCTAAGGTGGTATCAACAGGATAAAAGTCTGGCATATCATCTTTTAGCTCGTTTATGACAGTTTTCCACTCCTGTGTCCCTGCAACTCTTGTTTGAATAACTACCTTCGTAGTCCATAAGTCAACTGTACCTGGTGGAGTTTCAGGATCAGGTTTAGGATCTGTTGGCCCTTTATTATCGGTTAAAAAAGCATTCATAACATAGACAGGTTCTGCATCAATAGGAAAACCTGTTTTTGTTCTCGCTGTAATTTTGAAACCAATACGTTTATTTAATGCAATTGCTGGTAAAATAATTTTTTGCAAACCTGTATAATTTGGTGTGGTGACTTGCTTCCCATCAACTGTTGCTGCATTACCATTTAGAAAAACAATGTCTTCTTTGATTTCTGCATCTAGATTATCGAACTCTTCTTGAGTAAGCCAGTTCTCCTTCTTACCATCAACTTCTTCGTAGCTCTTTGGAACTAAAAACCATTCAATATGGTTTTTAGTTCCAGTATCAATAAATTCAAACACATTACCATCTGGCGAATTCACTAACGTTGCTAAATCAGCAAAAGTTAGAGGTTCGTCTCCATCAGTATCTGTAATAATGGCTCCTTCAAAACCATCTTTTACATAATTATCTGGAATTGCAAGCTCCATACCGACTTGCAACTTCCCTGATAATTGAACAGCCTGTAGCTCAGGGCGATCACCTTTGATTTGATTTGTAACACCTAAACTTCTTGAAGATACATTTGTCGCTACTATTAGACCTGCCACAGATAATGCAATGGTCGTTTTATTGAAAAAATTTTTTTTCATGCTTTACATCCTATTTTATTAAGTAATTATTTATATTAACATTTGACTTCGTGTGCGCTTTAAATATGTAGATAACTTAAGCTCAACTTTAATTGTTTTTTTGCATTTCATTACCTCCAAATTTAAAAATAACTTTCATAGACTGCTCACTTTGATTGACTTTATGCAAGGCGCGAGCTTTATTATTTGTAGTCTGTACTTTAAATTCTTGTTTACCTGTAGTATCAGCCTCAATGCCATAAATCCCAGAAGCTACATTTTGAGAACCATCCATCCATATAATTTCTTCAAAGTCAGCTTGCTGACCATTTTCAAAATACAAAGCATCTCCTTGATTCGTTTGATAACCCCAAACAAATGTTTCAACAAATTGTTCGGTCACATCTTCATAAGTAGTCGTATTGCTCGCAGTGTCCTGAACCGGTAAATAAATATATGCGACCAATTCATCACCTATCCGAGCATCTTTATTGGTAGAGTTTAAATTAGTTTCATCAACTAAATACGTATTGCGAGTTTTATTTAGAATAGTCACCTTGACCATGTCTTCTGATATCTGCTTGTCACATTGACTCAGAATGTAGTCATTGCCCGAAGCATCTTGCAGTATGACAGTTATGGGATCACCTTGTTTAGGTTCGCCTGTTACTGTATATGGAGTAGCAGTCACTTCTATTTTGCTGCCATTGATACAATTCATTGCATCAAGGAGTAAAATGTCTTTGTCCACTGTTTTCTCAATAATGCGCTTTTGTCCATCTGATTGAATTAAGGCCCATTCGATACTTTGATATACTGCAGTGTTATCAATAGGATCGCCATCTTTATCAAATTTCCCCTTAGGTAAAGGCATCGATTCGCTGCGTATTACATTACCATTTACATCGACTTCACCAACCAAAGCATTAGCTAATCCATTAGCCAATAAATACTCTATTTTTAATTCACTTCCTTGAGTCAAGGTGATCTCTTTTGGAATAATTGAATTATCTAATCCTTCATAAGGCATGGTTTGTGAATTTCTTGCGAAGAATTTTAATTCTAATTCAGGTGCAGTTCCTAAGGAAGTTTCTGTTAAACCAGAACATAGTAGATTCTTAGCAGAACTTGCATCACTCGCTTCACACAAAAAAGCAGCTTTTGTATAATTAGAGTTTGTTAGCCCTACCGAACCAAAAAAGAAACAAAACATAAGATTAATTGAAGTTCTTGATATACGCATTTTATTTTGCTCCAGTTTTAACAATGGTAGAGCGATTTTCATTGACCTTAGGATCAATATCGGCAATCTTAAGCATCAAGTCATAATATTTTTCAGATGCAGGAATTTTATCACTGCATAGTATTTTTTCTTTATTTAACTCGCTCTTGGTTCTGACGCGTCTACTTATATCAAATTGAACTTCTAACTGAAGATACTGCTCTGTTAATTTTTTAGAATTTAAATTCATTGCTTGATTGTTATTTAACTCCTCACTGGCTATTTTTATAAAGTTATCCCCTATTTCTCCCCAAGCCAATTCGTTATTCTGAAAATTATTTACCTGTGTAGAGAACATGGTAAAACCCTGACACGCTTCTAATCCATAATATTGATTATCTCTATTAACAGTACCTATAGCCTTTTCTTGTATTGGGTTATAATAATGCCACACAAGAGTATCTTGAATTTCAGGTGTAATTTCCGCAGTAAACCAAGTTGGCTTGCCATCTATTTCAGTTAATACAGTTTCGAATACTTTCACTTCATAATATGTATCTAACTTAATATTCTTTTTGACTGTACGACGCTGCATTCCGCCCGTATCTAATATAACTATGCCATTTTCAGACCCATCCTGCCCTCTTTCAATAAGCTGTATTTGTAATAAAGGATCTGTGGCTACTGCATCTGTTTGTAGATAATTTACAAATAGCTTTTCGTTGTTAGTTTTAATTGTTTCATCTGCATAAATAATTTCAGCTTGTAAAGGAATACCTGAAACTTCTGTAGATTCCAAGTACACGTCAAAACTTGAAGTAACAACAATAAAGTGCCATCTGTTTATTTTAGTTGCATCACGATATTTTTTTAATACAACTAATTTTGAATCTACCTCATTGATATCAAGAGAAATTTGCGTCTTCACTTCCTCATAAATATAGTTGATATTAATATCTGTATCTGCATCACTTAAATCAACTTCTCGTCCATCCACGGTTTCTAGATCCACAGTCAAATGTACAAATTGATTTGTCAGTTTATTGGGGACTTGTGATGGAATAAAACTTGTGTCATTAAAAATATAAAGTAAATTCGGTCGGTCATCTATATCCGATCCATTTTCATCTATTTGTCCATTACGATTAAAATCAAACAGTCCTTCGTTTATGTCGGTTCGTTGAATAAAGGATAATGTAGCAACATAATTACTATTACCATCAATGACCTTAAGTAATAAAGTGTTAGATTTCGCTGTTATTCCCTCTTCATTAGTTAAATACAAGGTAACGTAAAATGTTCCTGTACTGAGAGCGTTAAATTGAAGCTTATTTTCATTTGTAAAAACAGTATTTTGATTAAATTCAGGGGTAATCACCCATCTAAAATTTTTAATTGGTGTTTTGCTGTTATTACTAGCTGAAATATTTATTAAATCAGATAAATAGTATTCATAACTGTTATTAGCAGATGAATTAATATAATTTAGAGGAGTTATAGTTACCTCAAAGGACTGCTTTCTATATTCAAAAACAATTTCATTATTTCTATCGACTAAGTCATAACGACTACCCATTAGGTTTCTGGTTAATTCGACATTTTCTGCTTTTAATTGCTCTTCTAATGGAATGCCCATTTGTAGATTCATTTGCATATTTATTTGAGTATCTGAGTGTCCACTCTCACCTATTTTGTGCGTCGCACCTACCGTAAGTAAAGGAAATGGTGTGTAATCTATTCCTGCACTTAATGCGAGAGGATTGTGTTGTAATTCCTCTTTAGAAAAAAGGGCTACTTCATCACCTAGATATTGTTCAAAAACTAGTGAACCACCAATGTGGGGATTGCTTGGTAAGTAACCTTGCATTCTAATGTCATATCCCTTAGCGGGTCTTTCATCGTATCCTTGGAGAACTGAGGAATCTTTCCACTCACTTATTGGTAGATAATAGTTTGCCGCCAATTTGAAATAATTTTTCCAATATTCGGCCCCCAGACTCATACGTGTATTACTACCGGTAAAATCGTGATCAATAAAAGAATTTAAACCAACGGCAAAATCACCATCAGTTTGAAAATAGCGGTAACCTAGGCCAAAATTCCCAACAATTCGTTTTTCGCCAGAATCACCTTGTTCTCTTATCGCATTTTGAGAAAAAAACACATGTTGGTCACGGTCATATAGTGGAGAGAAAACACTTAAATCATAGTTCGTAATATTACCTTTACTATCAATAGTAATATTTGTTTGAGATTTGCCAAATTGACCTAAAATGCTTTGTGCTCTCGTATTTATTTGACGATTTGTTTCATTATTAAATGCTGCTTCTGCATTTGTTACCATCATTTCTATATTTTCTTGCGCAATAGATTCTGCTGTTTTTCCTGCTGCTAAAGATTTAGACATTTTTGCAGTAAATGATTCAATATCTTGATTTAAATTAAATAAGGAGTTTTCAATTAACGGAGCTATAAATTTCTTAGATGCTGATTCATCAGAGTGCGTTATTTGCATATCTGGTAAATTTATAGGGTTAATTTTATTTCTCACCTCGGATTTATTGAATCCCAAATCACTATAACTTGTTAAGTTTTCTTGAGCATTTATAGCAAAATTAAGCGCATAATTTCCTATGGAAATATTTTCAGAATTGACTATTTCACGATTAAATTTAGGAATATTGATTTGATAATTTGAGTTAGATTCAGCAATTATTTTGGTAGATTCAGCTTGTATAAAATTCACATTTATCAATAGAGTTAAAATAATTAAAGTAATGGCTTTCACCGTTACATTTAGAGTTACAAATATTGTTTTCAAAAAAATCACCTTAACATCATTAAATTCAATTTATTATGACAACTTACCAGTGTAGATAGTGTTTATCAAAGTTACTCTCATTTTCATTCCTTACGGAAATATTGAAATTGAAATTTCCATTTAACTAAAATCATAGTAACCAAAAGTAACAATCACAAGTAATTACTAATTTTTAACCCTGCAAAAGTAAATTAACGTAAGAAAGTTGACAATTTTTTTTACAAAAGTAACTAACTATTTCCATTATATATTGATATAGATCAATTTTTGTATCCGTTACACCTCTTAAACTGTGTAATAAATAAGCGCAACAAAAAATCAACTTTTCCTTAGCGAGGATTTAACTTCGAGTGACTAATAAGTTATTTTCTAAATGCCAACAGTAAAATTAATTTAAAATTTATGACGTGTAATAAAGTTAAAAAATGTTAGTCATTCAATTGTCGTCCCGTCACTTTGAAGAAGTTAAAAAAAACACTTTTTTACTTTATAAATTAGAATAAGTGCCCTAAAAAGATAAATAATTTATCAATAGCTTTGCTTATTTTTTTAGTGGATGTTAGAAACTATAAGGAAAATACTGTTGGAGGGTCAAAGCATTATAAAGTACATAAATTTACAAAAAAAATTGCAAGCAATGATTTGATTTTATAAGCGGAGATATACATGCAGCGTTAACTCTAGAGTGACGTTAGTTTAACTTTCAGGGGTAAATATGTTTCGATGGCGATTAAATGCGCATTAAGTAATGCTAGAAACTACCACCAAAAAGTATTTCTTAATTTTTACAATTTTTAATTGTTATTAATTTGTTGCTTGACATTATTTAGCCACTAATTGATAATCATTGACATAATTTAGATTTTTGAATATTCGTAATAACTTGATTATATGTGTTGAAGGTAATGATGTATAGTTCTGCATTGAACTAACACATTTTACTCATATGATTTATAATCAAATTTTTTTTCATAGAACATCAAAGGATGATTACTATGCAAACTAATAGCATTCCTTTATACAAGAACCCAGTCGCTCTTGACCAAAAAAAACACAGCAATTTATTTTTAGTTCCTAAAATAGACTATTCCTTCGCACAAGAAGATCTTCTTATACCTATTTTACTTTCTGAATTAAGATCTGCTGTAAAACACTTTCCAATTGTTTTTACAACTTCAGTGCCTTCTTGTTTAGTTGCTGTTATGGGTATTGCAAATAGAAAAAATCAGTTTATTGAAAATGGGGAATGGAAAGTAGGTACCTATATGCCACAATATTTAAAAAGGTACCCCTTTTTAATTATAAAAAATGCTAATGTTAATCCCGCTGTTAATATTTTAGGCATAGATTTAAAAGAACCCAACGTTATTTCAAATAACCTGTTAGAATCTAACTATGCGAACCCTTTATTCATTGAAAACAAACCTACTGAAATAACTAATAGTGCATTAAAATATTGTTTATCTTTCCAAAATGGTTTTAATAAAACAAAAAAATTTGTGCAGGCTATTGAAGAATTACAAATGATTGTCCCTAAAAAAATCAGCTTGAAAAAGAATAATGGAGAGATAGAACAGATGCACGGATTGCAATTTTTAAATGACAAAAAGATCTTTCAATTGCCTGAAGAGACATATAACTTATTGAATAAAAAGGGTTTTTTGCATTATATTTCATTAATACACGCTTCGCAACAAAACTGGCAAACACTTTTAAATCAAGTTAAGGATTAAATAATTATTTATAGACTAAATTGAATAATAAACTTTATCCTCTCTACAAATCATGTCGGATCTAAGCAATTTTTTGGTTGATCCAGCATGATTGTACCTTCAATTAAGTTGTACAAAAATTCTCTACGCTGATTCATATATTTAATTAGATAATTTCCCCCGTCAAATCCTTGTGGTAGTTACATTATCGATTTATGATATCCAACTATCGTTTGGTTTATCCTCACATCCTAAGATCATTTTTTTAGAACAAAACTTGATTCACCGTTTTAGAATCTCTTTTGAATTTTCCCTAGATGCATTAATAATTTTTTTAAAATCGAAATTACTGAAAGTCAGAATCTGCTATTATTCAAAATATTTAAATATAATTTAATTTTTCATTCATTTTTTTTGACTTAAATTCACTTTTTTGGCACCAAAAATTCATAAAATAAAACCAACTCCCAATATTTCCTTTTAAAATCATATAGTATAAATTTCCATTCGCAAATTTTAATTAACTTATCATTCAAAAAGTCAATACATCAAAATGTAAATTTAAATAATAAAGTGAATTAATTTGTTATAAAAAGTCATATTTATAAAATAGAATTGTCTCTTTTTCTGAATATCTTATACTTGTAATCGTTGAAAGCAATTAACTCCAACCAGTACACTAAAATAATATAACATTTAGTATTTGTTCTATAAATAATAAAAGGGAAAACAATGATTAATACAAAAACACAATTAGTAGATGACTTTATGTTCGATGCATATGAAACTTTATCCTTAGATTGTGATTTTGAGTATAGTTTTGATAAATTAGAGAAGCAGTCTGAGTTAAAAGTTACGAATTCTTTTTACACAAACAGTTTTTGTGATGAAATTGTAATTAATTCAAAAAACTCAGACAGCCAATTCATAAATTTGCCAATAGAAAAAACTATTGACATCGAAGAAAATAACTGTGAAAACGGAATGATTAAATTCCATAACGAGTCAGATTTTACACTAATTATTGAAAATATTTAGTTTACAGATTAATTTAAAATAACTTATTTATCGCTTTTGTTCATATAAACTAATACAATTTAATTAGTCTGATTTAAAAATGCACAATCAAGTAATAGGGGGGTTAATAAACCACCATTAACTACTTAAGTGATACAGGACCAAAAGCGGTTTTAAAACAAGTTTAATTTATATAATTTCATTATTTTCAATATAAAGGCGCTCTAACTGAGCGTCTTTATCATTGTAACTATTCACTTCAAAAAAGCGTTTTATCTTTTAGTAGCTCTAATGCTCTAATAAGTGATTTCACTTAATACGCAGCTTATTTTTCAGTTAAGTTTCAATTTTAAAATTACATTTAAAATACACTTTATTAATGGGCTTGGTACTATACCTCATTCAGATTTGCACTTGCCTGGCTAAGAACTAAATTAGAATAAGAGTTAGCCAATCTATTAACTATTGCAAATAAGTGATTTAATGTTTCCTAAAATTTAAATAATATTTTCTACGCTTCCAATTAATTTATATTCACAAGAATGCACTAAATCATTGATTCAAAAATAGACCTTTTAATACATTATTATTTATGCTTAATTCATTTTTTTGTTTCTTGTTTATAATACGATAAATAAAAAAAGGAGCAGGCTATAGAATTACTTTAATTTTTTTAAAACTGTAAAAGACTCTAGAGAAAATATTAATAAAAATCATGATTTTATTGATATTTTTTCTTACCATTAGTGCAGTTATTTCAGGCGTACTCAGTTGGAAATATATCAGACAACTTGGCGTTGAAAAGCTGGAATAGCTCAGAGAATTTCTAGAATTTAAAAATGTTTTCCCTATCGATGATACGTTTACCCGAGTGATTAGGTTAATCAAACCTGATGAGTTTAATCAATGCTTTATCGATTAGGTAAACACTCCACATTCCACAGTTCCAAAAAAAGACCAATTATGACTGTTTAGATGGTGATTATGAACTTTGATAATGCTGACGTATATGATTATGTGCATCTTGGATTGGTTCTTGGTTTTATTAAACAGGTTGGATTGATAGACTATATTGATCGCGTCATTCCTAAAACTAAGCCATGTTATATCAATCATTGTCAAGCAGTTGTAGCTATGTTGCTTTATTTTAAGAGAAAATTCTATTTTTAGCTCTTATTATTTTTAGGGAGGATTACACCCCCAGCTTTTAAATGTGTTGTAATTTAATTTGTGCAATTCACAGTATTGCCTTTGGGTTAATCCAGAACTTCTCCAGGCAGTTAAATGGTTAATTTTATCTTCAAATATCAGATTCATCAGTAATATCCTCATTTTGTTGGAATGACTGACAGTTTAGAGTTTCTGAATTTAAAAAATAGATGTGTTCACCGTGTTAATACGTTAATACCTTAGTCAGGGTGTTTACACTTTCTTTCAATTGGACGGGTTTGCCAGCTTTGCAGGGCAAACCAAAAAAAACCTAGGATTTTAGCCCTAGGTTTTTAAATTGCAATTTAACAACAATAATTAGTTTAGATTACTGGAATATCTTGTTGAATCCAAAGTTGTGCATCTTCTGTGGCGTGAACAAAAACGTTATATGTTTCACCACGGAATGTCTGTGCACCTAATGAAGACCACTCATTGTTAGATAAATCTAAATCTACGGTATCCTCTTCGCCTCCTTGAATAACAAGTAAATGATCGTTTTCGGGTGTCATTGCTAATACATCTTCGATATTTAATGTCAGTGTATTTGCATATGCATCATTCATATGAATATATTCTATCGATGTTACTTTTCCACTTATATCGGAAAGGTTTAAATCTTCAAAGCTATTCCATATCAGAGTATCATCCCCTTCATTACCATCTACAAAATCAAAATCAGAATCAGAAATAATTATATAGTCATTTCCTTCTCCAGCATCGAATGAAGTTGCACCATTTTTATCATCTAGTGTATTGACACTGTCGCTACCAACTAACGCTCCAGTACCATCTAAATAACTTGCATTTGTAGGATAGACATTTTCGTCACCTTGACCACGAATAGAGCCATCTGCATTAACAACAACCGAATAAATATCGCCTGTGTAATTAGTCCATGCATTTGTATTACTATCCGCCATCTTAGTCCACGTAATAACATAGCCACCATCATCTAATGCCGATACATATGGTCTTGCATCTATGAATTCAGAACTATTAGTAGAAACAAGTGTTTCACCACCTAGTTTATTACCCGCGGCATCAAAAGCTTGAGAATAAACTTCAGCACGGTTGCCCGCTGTAAATTTACTCCAAGTGACAACATATCCACCGTGTTTTAGCGCTGTCATATCATAATGGGTTGATACCCTATCAAATAACATGCCATTTACGCCGTCCGTAGTCGTATTGACACGCACATCTGTATCATCAAGAGCAACTAGTTTATTTTCAGCATCAAGTTTAAAACGTCTTGAGTAAATATCAAAATCCTGAATGTTACCAGCGGTTCCATTCGTTGACGTATGATTAGATAAATAAGTTACCACAATCGTTCCATCTGCTAAATAAGCAACAACGGGTGATATTTGTAAAAATTTATCTTCTACATTAACCTGCACATCTTCCCCTAGTGGCTTGCCAGTTTTAAAGTCATATAAACGCAACCAAACATCAGTATCACGGGTATTACCATCATCAAATCTATTTTTTGATGACATGTAAGTTACTGCGTATATATCACCACTAACATGCGTAGCATTTAAACCATCTGTAGTAGACGTATTCGTTGAGCCCTGAATTGCGCCAACTAAACCATCTAGATTGAAGGTAAATGAATTACCTGCATTGACACCTGTAGTTTGTGCTACTGGCGTTGTATCTATTGCTGTACCGTCCGCTTTATAGCGTTGCATATACAAGTTATAGTCGTGAATTGTACCTGACGCGAAAAAGACCACATAATCCCCGTTATCCATTTGAACAATTGTTGGATCTAACTCGAACGCCTGAACATTAGTCGTTGGGCCTTGTGACAATCTATTACCATCTTTATCAAAATTAGCGATATAAGGCGTTTGTGAATTTACTGATGTATAAAATACCCTAAATTCACCTTGGTCATTGAAAACAACATCATACGCATAAATAAAATGCAAATTATCCGTTAACGAGTGACCATCTGAATAAGGACTGTTTGCGATAGTAATTTGATTAGAAATAGGCTCGCCTTTTTGATTAAATTTACGGGCATACAAGTTAAAATCATTATTATAGTTAGCTCCAGAATTAGTTACGTAAAATAACCAGTATGAACCATCAGGTTGAGCATAGACTTTAGACGCTGTATCTTGTCTATTAACTGTTGTGACAGCAGGTGTTGTCTCTGGCTTAAATATTGTAAATTCTTCTGTGTTCCCTGATTGTTGACCTTGCCCATCTAGCGTTGATGTCGATGTCGTAATGGTATAGGTTCCCTTGTCTAAAGATAAACCTTTTGAAGTCCAAGCATTCCCTGTTATTTTCCAGCTACTATTCAGCTTATCAACCTCAATTCCACCACCAGGATTGCTGGTAAACGTAGTTATAGTTTGGCCTAATTCGTTTTTAATTACCACAGTAATGACATCACCATTTCCTACGTTACCACGTCCTACAAAGGCTGGTGTATCATCTGCAAGATAATCAAAATCAGGTGATTTAGTGACTGTTGCAGCACGATAGATAGTTAATTCATCCGTTGAACTATCTTCTTTGACAGCGCCACTTAAGGTAACTATCTGAGCCTGTACATCTAACTCCAAATTATTTCGTCCACTATAATTAATCGCATCCGCATCTGCAATTTTAAGTGACCATTTTCCTGTAGAGTTATTCACTGTAAGATTACCATTTATCTCTGAATATACTTTACCAGCAATTGTCACTTGCACGGTTTCTCCTTTGCGAAGGCCTGAAAAAGTTCCTGTGATTGTCGGAGTCGTATCAAGGGTTGCAATAGGATCAACAGTCACATCTCCAACAGGAGGCGCTTTATTAATAATCACATTCTGGGAATCTTGTCCCGAGATGTTACCCGCTTCATCAACCACACGGACTTTAACATCATACCCGTCTAGTTTATCAGCAAGTGGTTGACTCGTATTATCATATGTCCAATTTTTACCATCTACTGTCGCAAGTTTCCATGTTAAGCCACCGTCTAAACTAATTTGAACAAATTCATCCTTATCAAGAGAAGTCGATAAGCTACCATAAAAGATTAGCGTATCATCAGCAGTATTAAAATCATTATCAATGTTAGTATCATCACTTATTCCATCAATTGAAATAGTGGTTTGAGTCACAGCAGTATCAATTGTTAACGATTGTACATATTCTGCCTCAGGTGTACCAAATTCATTAACGATTTGTGCTTTCAAATCATAGATACCATCACCTAATGTATTTTGCGATAAATCCAAGATCCAGCTTTTTCCATCAGGATTAACTGTCGCCCTTAGCCAACTATTTCCACCATCTAAACTTAGGCGGATATATTGTCCACTTTCTAGTGTTTCCTCAATGGTACCACGCAATACAAGCGTATTATCATTCGTGACAAAATCAGTGTTACTTACACCCTTATCATCTGAAATATCTGTAATTACAATAGAATTCTGAAATATTTGAGAATCATCAATAACAAGATCTTGACTATCAGTGACATACCCTAGATTACCGGTATAATCAATTACTCTTACTTTTACTTTGTAAGTCCCATTTTCGAACGGTGTTGCTTGTCTGTCATAGTACCATTCAGTACCTGAAACAATCGTTTTATTCCAAGTCAGACCATCATCAAAACTAATTTCAACATATTCGTTTTCTTCTAATTCTTTGTCGAGATGACCAAAAAATTCCAATGAAGTATCATTTGTTTTGAAATCATTATCAGCAAAACCTGCATCGTCACTAATTCTATCAAAGTAAACTTTGTTATTAATATCCGGTCCTACGGTATCAATAGTGATTTGTTTCGTATCGATTGATCCAGTATTGCCTACTATGTTAACAATTCTGACATCAATTATATAGTCTCCATCATTTAATATCCTATCCTCAAAACCAGTAAATACCCAATTATTATTAATAATATTTACTGCTGGGACTTTAATCCAGTTTTCATTGTTGATACGAATTTCAATACTCTCGCCAATACCTAATGGTTTGTCTAAAGTACCATTTACAATAAGTGTGTTGTCATTTGTAATAAAATCACTTTCTGCACCAGAATCATCAGATATACTCTGAATCAATATGGTGTTTTCACCTACCTCAGTACCATCTATTTGTAAATCCTGACTATCGACAGCCCCTGGATTTCCTGCTATATCAAATATTTGAGCTTGCAATGTATAATTATTATCTGCTAATGGTCCAAGTTCCACACTCCAAGTGTTGTTATTGACTATAGCGTCTTTCCATGTCTTACCACCATCAAAAGTAACTTTGATAATTTCATCATTTGCAAGTTTATTATCAATGATACCGGATACTGTAATTGTATTTGTACTGGTTTTGAAGTCACCATCTATACCAGTATCTGGTGTAATTGCTAAGATTTCAATAGCATTATTTCCTGGGCCTACTGTATCAACAGTAATGTCTTGCTCATAAATAGCACCGACATTATTCGCGATATCAATGACACGAACTTGAGCAGTAAAAGTTCCATCCAGCAATAAATTATTAGTATTTTCAAAAGACCAATTTTGACCTTGTAAATCTACTAATGCCCAAGTATTTCCACCATCAATGCTTATTTCAACTCTTTCATCTGTATTTAATGTACGGCTGATCGTTCCTGAAATAACCAGTGTTTTATCATTGGTTATAAAGTCATCAATAACACCAGAATCATCACTTATCGATGTAATGAATACCTCAATATTCTCAGGTGCTGAAATATCGACAATGACTGGATAGGTCAATGCTGGACTGTCATTACCAGCGTCATCACGTTGCTTAACGCTTAAATCCCCTGACGTATTGTCAGTCAATTTGCCTTCAGGGATTTCTAAGGTAAAGTCCGCATTGCCGTTACCATCCGTTGGACCATAGGTTAATGGGTACTCGTCACCTTTAGGATCTGTACTGAACACTAACTCTTCACCATTTGGTAACGTAACCACAACATCTTGACCCGCTTCGCCTTTACCTGTGATGGTTGGCGTCGTCGTATTCAAGCCATCTGTGTCTGGGTTGTACCCTTCGATGTTCAAGTTTTCGATTGAGCCTGGTGGTGTGGTATCCACCAACACAGGATAGGTCAAGGCTGGACTGTTATTACCAGCGTCATCACGTTGTTTAACGCTTAAATCACCTGACGTATTGTCAGTTAATTTGCCTTCTGGAATTTGCAATTCAAACTCTGCATTGCCATCCTCATCCGTTGGACCATAGCTCAGTGGATACTCGCCCTCTTTAGGATCGGTACTGAACACTAACTCTTCACCATTTGGTAAGGTCACCACAACA
>NZ_JBHLXE010000049.1:0-1771 GCF_042432445.1 Thorsellia kenyensis
CTTTAACTGGCGAGGAGCTCAGTCAGTGGTGCCGAATGAAAGGCATTTTTGAACATCAATTAAAGTGTAAGCATCCGAGGAACGCATCTAGAGTAAGCCTATAAATTCACTAAAATAAGCATAGTTTCAACCAATCGAGGATTATGCTTTATGAGAAAATACACAATACAAGAAAAAATCGCGCATTTAGAAGCACGCGCAGCCTCTGGGCTTAAAATGGCGGATTATGCAACTTTGCATAATATCAATTTTAACTCCTTTAGATGTTGGTCTTATTACGTAAAAAAGGCCTTATCTGCTAAATCTATGTAAGCATACGAGGAAGACATCTAGATTACTAATTTTTGTCAAGTATAATAGGCGTTATCGAGGTTGAGTTTTTTAACACTCAGTTTTTTGAATTGATTTGATTGGTAAGAGTTTGTCTAGCTCGTTATATTTCCAAGTTGGCAACACCACTAAGGTTTCTCGCAACCATTGCTCTGGATCGATGCCATTTGCTCTTGCAGTGGCAAGTAGGCTCATGATATTTGTCATCAGCTGCGAAGCTGCAAATGAACCTGCGAATAGCCAATTTTTTCTACCTAAAGCAATAGGTCTGATGTTTCTTTCTATATGATTATTATCGATAGGGACATTGCCATCGTTTAGGTAGATTTCTAAAGATTTCCAGCGATTAATGGCATGATTTAATGCTCTGGCAAAGAGTGTATTCGGTAATGTCTTGGATAAGGTCTTTATTAACCATTTTCTTAACTTTTTAAGAATCGGTTTAGCAAATTTCTTACGCACATACTTCCTTTGTTCTGGTGTCACATGCTTCAGTTTATTCTCAATCTGATAGAGTTTAGCACTTTCATTGATAAAATATTGGGCTAATGGATGCGGTGCGACTTTAACTATCTCAGCAAACTTACGGCGGACATGGGTAAAGCAACCTGCTTCAATAATCGATTCATATTTATCAAACAGGGCTTTATAGCCAGAGTAATCGTCCACCACAAGTTTACCCTTGAAGGTTTTTAATATATTTTGGGCGTGTTTACCCTCACGACTGTCAGTGCAATCATAGTAGATGATGGGCACATTAGAATGTATGCTAGAAGCATAAGCCCAGATGTAGCCATGAATAATAGAGCTCCCTCGCCGATTATCTAAGATATTGAGGCGAGTTTCGTCGGCATGAATGACTTCTTGCTCAAGGAGTAATGTCTTGAGTCTTTCAGCGAGAGGTGCAAGTGCATTTCCCACTGCAGCTACCCAATCTGATAAGGTACTGAGTGAGAAGTCTACTCCCATAGTTTTAAACAACTGTTGCTGCCTATAAAGGGGCAAGTGGTAAATGAATTTTTTAGCAACAATCTCAGCAAGCAGATTATCAGTTGGAATGCCTTTATCAATGATTTCTGCAGGCATAGGCGCTGCGACTAAAGTTTGACAGCAAGTGCAGGTGTACTTAATGCGCTTAGTACGAATGACAATAATTTTAGCAGGAATAAAATCAACTTTTTCAGAAATTGCTTCACCGATAGCCGTCATTTCACTAGAGCATGTTTTACAGGTTTTATCCTCTAAATCAATAATACGTTCTTCCCTTGGTAAATCGAGATTGATGACTTTACGACCACGTGATTTTTTTGGGGGAGTACTCGACTCAGCTTTTTCAGTCGCACCCTCGGAGGCGTCTGAGGGTGCTTCAGTAGAATCACATGAGTGAGTACTTTCAATAAAAGAAGCGAGTTCAGAAAACTCTTCTTCTGTAAATAGATTG
>NZ_JBHLXE010000050.1:0-942 GCF_042432445.1 Thorsellia kenyensis
ATTATATGGTTGTACAGCTAAATAAACCCAAATTGATTAATTTATGACCTTAAGTACTTACAAATGGTGTATTATTAATATCATTCGTACTTAAAATATAGTGGTCAAGCTTTTCTGTAATGTATAGTGGTATGATTTTCCTGTAATCATCTTTAATCTATAATAACAAGAAATAGGAGACTATATTATGACGACAGAACCTAAAAAAAATCGTGTTAACTTTACCCCACAGCAAAAGAATGAGTTTGCTAAATTAATAGTGGAAGATGGATATTCCGTTAAACAAGTGATGGATATATCAGGTGCTTGTCAAACCGCTGTGTTAAGGTGGAAAAAACAGTATTTAAGTGAAAAAGAGGGACAAGTTATTGAAGGTAAAGTCCCATTAAATGAGGATAAACGTGAAATTTATCAGCTTAAAAAACAACTTGCTGAAGCACGTGAGGATATCCGTATATTAAAAAAGGCAACAGCCTTGTTCATACAAGACAATCCAGGCTTACGCTGATTGATAAATTGAGCAAGGCCGAACCAAATATAAAGATACAACGCATTTGCGATTTATTGGACGTACCTATTTCCTCCTACTATTATTATAAACCAAGTAATAGTTTTGATAATGAAACAATTATTGAGAAAATGGGTGAGATAGCCAAGACACTGTAAGTACTTATGGTAAACGAAGGATGTGCCAAGCTTTGAATAACCAAGGGATACTAATAGGAATTCATAAAACAAGAGCACTCATGAAAAAAGCAGGTATTTTTGCCAAGATGCCAAAGATAAGGCATCAATATGAAAAGGATTTTGAAAAACCTAATATACCTAATAAATTGAACAGGGAATATAAGCAACTGCGTATTATCATCATTCCGGTCACTGATTCTCATTCATGCCGATCACTTATTCTCATTTCATCCCGATCACTTTTCTTAACTTGTA
>NZ_JBHLXE010000051.1:0-15534 GCF_042432445.1 Thorsellia kenyensis
ATTATATGGTTGTACAGCTAAATAAACCCAAATTGATTAATTTATGACCTTAAGTACTTACAAATGTTAAAACACTAAATATTTAGTTTTACCAAATATTTAGTATTAAGAATTTTTTATTATGTTTTATGATTTTTCCAAGGTTTATACTTGAATGATAGAAAACAATCTTCTTGTACTTTACACAATATCAGAGTTCATTCATTGCATACCGTAACAAGAAAATTATTTCTTATAAAAAGATGTTAAAATTTTTTTCTAGATTAATCAATATCTATCCAAGACCTTGATCTTTCTACAGCTTTTTTCCATCCTTTATAGCGTTCTTCTCTTTCCGTTGTTTCAAATGTCGGTGAGTAACGTTTTTCAATTTCAGCTTTGCTTTTCACTTCATCCAGATCACTCCAAAATCCAACGGCAAGACCAGCTAAGAAAGCAGCACCTAACGCAGTAACCTCACCCATAACTGGTTTTTCCACAACAGCACCTAAAATATTAGATTGAAATTGCATCAAAAACTTATTAACAACAGCACCGCCATCTACACGCAAGGATTTAAGTCTATAACCTGCATCAGCTTGCATGGCTTCAATTAAATCTCTTGATTGAAATGCAATAGACTCTAGTGTCGCTCTAATAATATGGTTTCTATTAGCTCCCCTTGTCAAGCCAAAGATCGCTCCACGAGCATAAGGATCCCAATAAGGAGCACCTAATCCAGTAAATGCAGGAACCACATAAACGCCGTTAGTATCTTTTACTTTACCTGCAAAATATTCAGAGTCTGCAGCATCTGTTAATAGCTTTAATTCATCGCGAAGCCATTGTATTGATGCACCTCCTACAAATACAGCACCTTCAAGAGCATAATTAGGTTCACCTTTAGAACCAATCGCTAGTGTAGTTAATAATCCATGTGATGAATTTACAGGTTTTTTGCCCGTATTCATTAAGAGGAAGCAGCCTGTACCATAGGTATTTTTAGCCATACCTTCTTCTACGCATAATTGTCCAAAAAGAGCAGCTTGCTGATCGCCTGCGATACCAGCAATAGGTATACGAGTTCCGCCTTTTCCTCCAAGGTTCATTTGTCCGTAAATTTCAGATGAACTTTTTACCTCTGGTAGCATTGATTTTGGTATATTTAAGGCCGCTAAAAGTTTAGCATCCCAATCTAAATTATGAATATTAAATAGCATCGTACGCGATGCATTCGTGTAATCAGTGACAAATTTTCTACCCTGGGTCATTTTCCATACTAACCAAGTATCCACTGTCCCAAAAAGAAGTTCTCCTTTTTCAGCTCGATCTTGAGCGCCTTCAACGTTATCCAAAATCCACCTAACTTTGGTTCCTGAAAAATAAGGATCAACAACCAGGCCAGTATTTTCTTTAATGTAGTCTTCGAGGCCTTCATTTTTTAATGCTTCACAAATTGGTGCTGTTCGACGACATTGCCATACAATAGCATTATAAATCGGTTTACCAGTCTCTTTATCCCAGACAATCGTTGTTTCACGTTGATTAGTAATGCCTATTCCCGCAATTTCATCAGATGTTATATTTGCTTTTGCAAGTACCTCAACCAATACTGCACTCTGAGTAGCCCAAATTTCTAAGGGATCGTGTTCTATCCAACCAGCTTTAGGGTAAATTTGTGTAAACTCTCTTTGTGCAACGGCGATGATATTCGCATCGTGATCAAATACAATAGCCCTTGAACTTGTTGTTCCTTGATCTAAAGCAACAATATATTTTTTTATACCAGACATAAAAACTCCTTAATTTATAGGTGTTAAAAGGTTTTTGAAAATGAGTATTATTCTTCTTGAGTATTTTTGATTTCTTAGCTAAAAAAGTATCTAACGTATAGTTTAATTTTTGTGAGATCAATTTTTCAATTTAATAAGAAACAAATTAGTTTTTCTTTGGTAATGAATAACTAATAAAATAACGGTAAACTATTCCCCCAGTTAATGCTCCTAGAACTGGTGCGACGATTGGAATTAAGAAATAGGGAATTTCTTTACCACCTGTAAAGGTAATACCACCGTATCCAGCAAAATAAGTAAATAATTTCGGACCAAAATCACGTGCAGGATTCATAGCAAACCCAGTTAAAGGTCCCATTGATCCCCCTATGACAGCAATTAAAATACCTACTAATATTGGGGCTAATGGACCTCTGGGTAACCCATTGTTATCATCTCCAATTGCAAAAATTAAACACATTAAGATAAGAGTGATAACAAACTCGGTAGCAAATGCTTGCCCTAATGCCATTTTAGCATTTGGATAAGTTGAAAAAATGCTTGTTAAATCAAGACTAGAAATACTTCCTCTTATAATTTGATTTGTTTCTTCATAATCAAGAAATAAATTATAATAAAGTACGTAAACAATAGAGGCTCCAAAAAATGCCCCTGCAACTTGAGCTAGTATATATGCAGGTGCTTTTTTAACATCGAAATTAGAAAAAAAACACAATGCGATAGTAACCGCAGGATTAAGATGTGCTCCTGATACCCCTGCTGTCAAATAAATAGCTAGGGCGACACCAAACCCCCATATAATACTAATTTCCCACAGTCCTAATTGTGCTCCTCCTAATTTAAGAGCGGCAACACAACCAGTCCCAAAAAATATAAACAAAGCTATCCCCATAAATTCAGCAACAGATTGCCTAAGCAAGGTATGTTTAGTACTCATCATCTTCTCCTAGTTAAATATAATTTGATTTATCCTGTTAATATAATACTTTTTTCTTATTCGAAAACTAAATTTGAGCAAATACGTGAAATCACTCACGCTTTTTAAGGAAAATGTTGTTTTATGACCATTAATTGTATTTAAATATACCAATATAGTGCTATTTTTTAACATAAGATAAGACTGAATACTTAAACAAAAAATTTTATCAATGACCACTTAATTAGGTGTTGCTCTTATTTTATATTAAAAAATTGAACACACATAAAGTGATTAAGAAACAATCTGTTTAGCAGAAAAATATTGGATAATTCGTTTCGTAATTTGATAATCAGCATACAAAGAATATTATTGACAGTCTGCTTTTTGCATTTGATAAATGGTTAGAACGAGAGTATCCGCACTTACCATTTGAACTCTATGCTGATGATGCAATAATTCATTGTGTCTCAGAACAACAAGCCGAAGAAGTATTAGAAAAGCTAAACCAAAGAATGTTTGCTTGCAAATTAGAATTGCACCCTGAGAAAACGAAAATTGTGTGCTGTAATCCTAAGATTAATAAGGATATGGCAAACAATTAATTTGATTTTCTAGGTTTCACCTTTAGGCGAAGAAGAAGCGTTAATAAATACACTAATGAGACTTTTACCTCATTTCTTCCAGTCATAAGCAATAAAGCAAAGAAGGCGATAAAAAGTAAAATCAAATCATTTCCTTGGCAAGCGATGCTTCCAAAACGTTTAAACATAGTGGCTAAAATGATTAATCCTTATTTACATGGGATAATAAATTATTATAGCAAGTTCTATCCATCAGAATTAAGAGGCATATGGCAGACACTTGATACACGTCTTGTACTATGGCTGATGAAAAAGAGTGTAATGGTCAAGTTTTTTTGTGGGTTTTCTTAGCCTACTTTTAATAATTCTCTTCTTTTTTGTAATGGCGTCATGTAGCCAATTGCAGAATTGATCCTACTGTAATTATAATATCTGATATAACGCCCTACAGCCACTTCTACAGCTTGATGATTCATGAAAATTAAGTCGTCTAAATATTCGAACTGGATATTCCTAAAAAAACGCTCTTGGACTGCATTATCCCAGCAATTACCTCTTCGACTCATGCTTTGAGTTATCCCTCTATTTTTAAGGTATGTGCGTAATTTTCGTGATTTATATTGTGTTCCTTGGTCTGAATGAAATATTAACTTATTCATATCAGGTTTGCATGTTGAAATGGAGGAGGCTAAGGCATTAATAACTAAGCCTGTATCAGCAGACTCGGAGGTGGCATAACCCACAATTTCTTTATTTGCAAGGTCAAGTATAGTCGCTAAATAGCTCCAGCCTTTAACTGTTCGTATGTAAGTAATATCACTGCACCAGTGGGTATTTAATTCTGTTTCATTAAATTGTCTATTTAATAAATTAGGGATATCTGGCCTTACCTCGTCAGTTTTATATTGATGACGTTTTTTAGGAACTTTGGCTTGAATTCCTGCCTTTTTAATTAGTGAGCTGACCTTGTATATTCCTATTTTAATCCCATGTTTTTCTAATTCCACCTGCATTCTACGCTTACCATAGCACATGAAATTATCAGTATGAAATTGAGTTAACCGCTCAGTTATGTCAATATCACGTTGATTGATGACGGGTTTATAATAGTAGCATGAAATGGGCCCCTCCATTAAAGTGCATAGTCTCTCTGTTGATATATTAGGTTCTGCCTTACTAATCTTTTTAATCAACGCAATGCGGGATTGTCTTGTATGAATAAGGCTGTTGCCTTTTTTAATATTCGAATATCCTCACGAGCTTCAGCTAACTGTTTTTTAAGCTCAGAAATTTCTCTTTTGTCCTCATTTAATGGGATTTTCCCGTCGACAATCACACCTTCCTTTTCTTTTAAATACTGGCTTTTCCAGCGTGTAACGGCTGATTGGCATGCTCCTGATATGTCCATCACATCCTTTACTGTATAGCCATCTTCAAAGATAAGTTTAGCGAACTCATTTTTTCTGTTGAGGGGTAAAATTCATACGAATTTTTTTAGTCTCATTGGTCATGATAATGTCTCCTGTTTTATTGGTATTCTAGGCTATAAGTGCCTACAAGAAAACTATACCTCTACACATTCAGAACTCTACAGCATATGGCGAGTTCTAGATGAGCGCATAGTGAGATGGATAATGAGAAAGAGGAAAAAGTACAAATATGCGAAAGGTAAAGCCTATAAGCTGATTGAAGAAATAAAATCGAGGTTTATCACGGTGAGTTATTTGCACACTAGCAATTTAAATTACAGCCTCAAGCTTAACCAAAAATAGCTAAATAGAAGCACTTGCTTTTTATAATTATTTCCTATGTTTTAAAAAAAGGTCATTTTTTAACCTCTCTATATATTGACTCGTAGGGTTCTTCTAGCAGTCTAATGATATGCCTATGTTCTTCATCAAGACATTTGATATACACAGTCGTTTTATCCACTATCAAACATTTAATCTTGGTGAATTTCAAAAACAACCCATTCAACGTTGGATTATCTGTTTGTTTTTTTAAACTATTCGTGACAGTTTCCTTATTCTCTTATAGATGCGGCCATGAATGAAGGATCTTTTTATGAATCTGAACTCTCTTTCGGCTCTCTGCAGGGATTTATATAAGCTTAATAATTCATGCATATCTGGTGTATTATTAATATCATTCGTACTTAAGATGAATATGCCTAATTTGAGTTTGGTTTCCTCCAGCTTTGCTTCACAAATCTCTAGATTCGTTGTAATCGTGTACTTATAACCGACGGGCTCAGGATCTTTTTTAGGTGAACAACGACCTGAATATTGAGCGATTGAATGGTTATTTTTGAAATTCACCAAGATTAAATGTTTGATACTGGATAAAAAAACTTTGTATATCAGTTGTCTTGATGAAGAGCATAAGCTTATCATTAGACTGTTAGGAAACCTTTACGAGTTAATATATAGAGAGATTAAAAATGACTGTTTTTTAACCTAAGAAATAATTACAAAATATAGTGCTGAAAGACGGATTAATGGCCATGATTTATAAGGGAAAACCTTTTTTGGTATTGAAATGTTTAATTTTAATGCGCAGTCTATTTGATTTCATTTCTGCACAACTAACAATTTTGTAATATTTATTTAATTCAGTTTGTGTAAATATTTCTTTTGCTATAAATTTACGTTGCCAATTACTGGCATTACTAACTAATTTTATAGGAGCTATTTATGCAACTTAATACAATTTTTTACAATGGAAGAATATATACAGCTAATCTTAATAATTCAATGGTGAATGCCATTTGGATTAAAGATGGAATTATTCAGCAAGTAGGGGACTACGAAGAATTAAAAGTAATTATTGAATCGGATACAGAGCATTACGATTTGCAAAATAAAATCATTCTGCCAGGTATTATTGACAGTCATATGCATCCATTTTGGGGAGGTAAACAGATCAATGGGTATCATCTTAATTATGATGCTTTGACTATTGACGAACTCCTATCTAAGGTTCAAAGCTTTTTAGATGCAGAGCAAGATAAAGGGGCTGATGAATGGTTAAAAGTAACAGCATGGCAACGACAAAGTATGATCCCCGAAGGTACCGATTTAGATAACGATATTCTTGATAGATTAAACACTGTAAGACCTATAGTTGTTTTTGCAAATGATTGTCATACATTAGTTGCCAATTCTCGTGCGCTTGAACTCTTAGGTTTAAACCCTAACATGACCGATCCTCCGGACGGAAAAATTCGCAGAAATGAAGCGGGTGAATTAAATGGTGTATTAGAAGATGCCCCAGCAATGCGAGCGTTTGATAGCATTAAAGTCCAAATAGGAAAAAGTAATGTTGAAATAGCAAGGGAAGTACAAAATCTACTCAATCAGCAAGGTGTAACCACTATCATGGATGCGAGAGTATTTGAAGAACATTTAGATGCATTTGGTACACTTCAAGCCAATAATGAATTAACAGTCAGAGTGTTAGGTGCTAGAGAAGTTACTCCTGAAAAAGCCAAAACCAATGAATCGATTGAAGAAACTTTTAATCAGATAGTCGAATTTATTAATACTTATCATAATACGATTTACTCTCCTCAGCCAGGTATTCATATTCACCATATAAAATTCTTCATAGATGGTGTGCTTCAGTCTCCTATAACCACCGCCTCTTTGTTACAACCTTATAATCTTAAAAATATAAAGACGGGTGAATGGGAAGTGACAAATAACTATGGCGATCTTTATTTTACTCAAAATCAATTAGAACTTCTATTTAGAAAAGTGGCAGATCTAAAACTACATCCACATTGTCATACTGTAGGTGAAGGTGCCATAAATTCCGTTCTGCGTGCTACCCAAAAAATCAGAAATGAATATCCTGATTTAGATTTCAGACCTGGCCTTGCACACAATGAACTGGTTGCTGAACATCAATTTGAACAATTTAAACTCCTTGATGCGATTCCTGTATTGTCATTTCAATGGTCAGGCTTGACTGAAGAGATGGCGGAGCAGGAGAGAAAGAAACTTGGGGATGAGAGATTTATCAATCTAGAACCAATTGCAAAATTTATTGATAGGGGGGTTAAGATAGCTTACGGCAGTGACTGGCCGATAGATAGATTAGATGAATGGTATAATTTACAAGTGGGTATCACTCGCCAAATTTGGGATACGGATGCTGATCAATTAGCCGGCCCCGTGCTGGATAATGATAGAGGGCTATCAATATTTGAGGCAATAAATGCAGCAACTATTAATGCAGCATTCATGCTTGGAATGGAAAAATATATAGGATCTTTGGAAGTGGGTAAATTTGCTGATTTGATCATTTTAGAAAATGATCTTTTCAATTTTAAGCCTGAAGAAGTGTTTAAAACTAAAATAGAAAAAACAGTGGTTGGTGGGAAAATAGTGTTCACTAATCAATGATATAAAGTCACGGTGCCTCATAAATCAACAATAGAATTGAGTCATTGGTGCTACGCTATTTAGGTAATTTAACACTTGAGTAGGGAAGGGCATTTATATTGATTCGTGTGATAAATGACAGCACTGTGCCTTTGACTTATTTTAATTAACAGTAAGGCCGCTAGGATCAACTAGTAGGTCTCGCTCGTTTTAAATTTTAATTTAAACATATTAGGACTTAAAAATGACAGTAAAAAATACTTCTTTAAAACGCATATTATCAACCAAAGGCTTAGTCTTATTTGGCTTGGCTTATATGGTGCCATTAGGCATATTTACCACTTATGGCCAGGTGACTGTTCTCAGTGAAGGGAGATTACCACTTGCTTATTTAATTACTATAATTACTATTTTATTTACTGCCCTTAGTTATTGTCATATGACAAGATCACTACCGCTAGCCGGATCGGCATACTCTTACGTAAGAACTTTGTTCGGCAGTGAATTAGGTTTTCTGGTTGGCTGGGCACAAATACTTGATTATTTATTTATTCCCATTTTAAACTATCTGGTTATTGGGCTCTATTTGAATGAGGTTTTTCCGGATATTCCTAGCGATATTTTTATATTGGCAGCCATAATCAGTGTCACAACGCTAAATATTATTGGAGTTAGGGTACTTACCTCTGTTAATTTTATATTGATATCTTCTCAGATATTTTTTATTGTGGTTTTTCTATTTTTGGGATTGAGTGACATTGAGCTAAATATGGAAGATCTCTTACGTCCGATTGATATTTCTTCTGGGACAACTAGCTCTCTTTTTTCAAGTGCTGCAATTTTATGTCTTGCATTTTTAGGCTTTGATGCAATTGCCACAATGGCTGAAGATACTGATAATCCAAAGAAAAATTTACCTAAGGCAATTATAACAACGGTTTTAACAGCGGGTTTTCTTTTTATTATTATTTCCTATGTTGGGCACTTAGTCTATCCTGATTGGAAAAATCTTATACCCATCCAAGATACCGCAGGAGTTTATATCTCTGAGTTCATAGGGGGGGCTTTCATGGCAAAGTTTTTTCTTGCCACTTATTTAACAGGAGTGTACGCTTCTGCTATGTCCGCGCAAACTAGCGTTTCTAGAATATTTTTTGCTATGGGAAGAGAGGGAGTTTTGCCAAAGAAAATATTCTATCGGTTACATAATAGATACAAAACCCCCTTTATTGCAATAATTATTGTTGCCTGCCTGTCTTTGACCTCTCTGAAACTTGATTTGAATTTAGTGGTCTCTATGATCAGTTTTGGGGCATTAGTGACTTTTACCTTTGTTAATATTTCTGTGATTAAGTTATTTATAGTTGATCAGAAAAAATATCAAGCCTTAGATATTATTAAATACGGAGTATTTCCATTATTTGGTATTTTCATGTGCATTTGGCTCTGGACAAGTTTGGATTCCACTGCATTTAGGGCAGGGGTAAGTTGGATTGGCTTTGGTGTATTATATTTGTTATATCTTACCAGGTTATTTACTAAGCCAGCGCCATCGATAAGTCATGATGAAATTGAAGAAATCATAAAATAGAATTTTTTGACTAATTTATAAATCAATACGAACTGAGCCTGACTTAGTTTTAGATTAAAGATCTTAATGTGTCTAAGAAACTATAGATTGTATTGAGGCTAAAAAAATACTCTTATCAAATTCATTTGATAAGAGTAACTTCTATAAATGGATAAAATGTTTTTGCCCTTTTATCCATTTAATAGACTAACAGTATTGCATTAATTACTTCAATTATTGTTCTTGGTATTACAGAATAAAGCGACTTAAATCTTCATTTTCGACTAATGCATCAAGATGCTTGCTCACATACTCGGCATCAATCGTTACTGACTGGCCCGTCATTTCAGTGGCATCATAAGAAATATCTTCAATTAGACGTTCTAGAACGGTTTGTAGCCTTCTTGCACCTATATTTTCTGTAGTCTCATTGACCTGCCAGGCAGCCTTAGCAATGTTGCGAATCCCATCTTCAGTAAAATCGATTGTAACACCCTCTGTTGCAAGTAATGCCTTATATTGAGTGGTAAGAGAAGCATTAGGTTCTGTGAGAATGCGCTCAAAATCTTCTACAGTTAATGCTTTAAGCTCCACTCGTATAGGTAATCTACCTTGCAATTCAGGGATCATATCTGATGGTTTTGCAACCTGAAAAGCACCAGAGGCGATGAAAAGGATGTGATCAGTTTTTACCATGCCATGCTTAGTGGATACAGTACAACCTTCAACCAATGGGAGTAAATCTCGTTGTACACCTTCACGTGAGATATCAGCACCTGAGGTTCCGCTTCTTTTACAAATTTTATCTATTTCATCTATAAACACAATACCATTTTGTTCAACAAGATCGATTGCTTGTTGCTTTAATTCTTCTGGATTAACAAGTTTAGCGGCTTCTTCGTCGACTAAAGTACTTAAAGCATCTTTAATTTTCATTTTACGAGGTTTTTTCTTGTCATTAGACATATTTTCAAAAAGAGATTGCAGCTGGTTAGTCATTTCTTCCATCCCTGGTGGCGCCATGATTTCGACCCCAACAGGTGCATTGCTGACCTGAATTTCAATTTCCTTATCATCTAATTCACCAGCTCTTAATTTCTTTCTAAAACTCTGCCTAGCAGTAGATTGAGTGTCAGATTCAGCAGTATTACCCCAGTTATCTTTCGGGGGTGGAATTAAAATATCAAGAATTCTATTTTCTGCTTGCTCTTGCGCGCGATGTCTATTCTTTTCAATTGCAGAAAGTTTAACCATTTTTACTGCAGAATCAGTAAGATCTCTTATGATTGAATCGACTTCTTTACCAACATAACCTACTTCTGTGAATTTAGTTGCTTCTACTTTAATAAATGGGGCATTAGCTAATTTAGCTAATCTGCGCGCAATTTCAGTTTTACCTACACCAGTAGGGCCAATCATTAGGATGTTTTTAGGTGTTACTTCTTGTCTCAAAGCTTCATCAAGTTGCATCCTTCTCCAACGGTTTCTTAGGGCAATAGCTACAGCTCTTTTCGCTTCTTTTTGTCCAATGATGTGAGAGTCAAGTTCACTCACAATTTCTCTGGGGGTCATTTCAGACATAATTATTTCCTTCTTTTGCTATCGAATTCAATTTGAAACGATAGGACTTAGCTCAATATGTAATAGACTAATAGTGAATAAAAGCAATTTTATCAAGGATTAAGGCTAAATTTATTTTGCTTTAATCTCTTCAAATACATGGTTATGGTTAGTATAAATACAAATATCGCCCGCTATAGAGAGTGATTTCTGGGCGATAGTCATTGCATCTAACTCTGTATTTTCTAATAATGCCCTTGCAGCGGCTTGAGCAAACGCGCCACCTGAACCAATCGCAATCAGATCATCTTCTGGTTGAATTACATCGCCGTTACCTGAAATAATCAGTGAAGAAGTATCATCTGCAACGGCCAATAAAGCTTCTAATTTTCTTAGCATACGATCAGTACGCCAATCTTTTGCCATTTCAACTGCCGCTTTCACCAAATGTCCTTGGTGCATTTCAAGTTTTGCCTCAAAACGCTCAAACAATGTAAATGCATCTGCAGTACCTCCAGCAAATCCAGCTATGATTTTATCGTGGTACAGGCGTCTAACTTTTCTGACGTTACCCTTCATGACAGTATTACCTAATGTAGCCTGTCCATCACCGCCAATGACAACATGCCCATTTCTTCTGACACCTACGATTGTAGTCAATTTAGACTCCTTACTTTAAACATAAAGTGATAGTGAAAACAAACATCATCCTACAATAAAAAAACGCACATACAGTGCGTTTTTTTATGTGTTAATTTATATATGGGGATGATTAATCCCAATTTCAAGTCTTAGGGTGCAAGAATAATACAACCAGGGACGCCTGCAGCTTGAGTTCTAGGTAATAAACTGTTGGCATCTTGCCTAGAAGAATAGGGTCCTACCATAACACGATTATATTGTCCTGCTTTTACAACTCTTGCGGGTATACCTTTAAACGCGAGTAATGCTTTGAGGCTTTCTGCTTTAGTTACATCAGCAAAAGAACCACATTGTAGCTGCCAACCTGAACCCGTTGTACTGACAGGTACGTTTCTTGTTTGTTCTACTTTTTGTTGAGCAATTACCTTGGCTTCTTCAGCTCTTTTAGCCGCCTCTTCTCTTTCTCTTCTAGCTTGTTGTTCAGCCAGCAAGCGCTCTTTTTTTGCTTTTTCTTCATCAGCTTTTTGTTTTAAGCGGGCTTGTTCTTGCGCCGCTTTCTGCTTTAGAATCGCTTGTTCTTCTGCTTTTCTGGCCTGCTCTTGAGCTAATTTTCTTTGTTGTTCCAATGCTTCTTGATCAGAGACTTGGTTAGGTTGATTTAGACTACCACTACTTAAATTATTATCAGAGGGCATCACATTTGTTGAGCTTTGCACTGCGCCATTACTCGGTAATGAAGCTAATTCATTCTCTAAGGCATTAATTGCGGAATTATTTGAATTACCGATTGACTGATTCGATGGCTCATTATAACTGGGCTGTACTAAATCATTTGGATTTTGTGAATAGATACCATTGTTAGGCAATTGCGGCTCTCCTAATGGAGGAAGCGCAGTTGTTGCATTGTCCAGTTGAGTACCTAATGTACCTTCTGTAGGATTTATTTGATTAGGCGTCGGGTTAGCAATAATTTCTCCTGTGGTTGGATCTATTTGTTGTGCAATCAAAGCATTTAATGCTTCTTGCTCCAGACTAGAAGCATCAAGAATTGAGTCATCAACAGGGCGACTACCACTTTCTAAATCGTTGATATACTGCCATTTATCAAGAGGAGGTGGCGGAACGCTCTCGGTTGATTGAGCCATTTGTTGTGCTACTTCTTCTGCAGGTGCATTGTTCATAATGTAATATAGTACACCGACAAATACCATTAGAATTAAGAGGATAATCGCGATTAGAATATACGGCGATTTACCCCGGGTTTGTCTATGAGCCACGGGTGCATTTCTGCGATTTTCATTTCGTGCAGGTCTATTTTTTGAGGAAATATAGTCTCTTTGTGCCACGTTCTAAACCATTAAATTAAATGTTAATTGATTCACAGTATGCGATTATGCATCGGGAAACTGTGTCTGAGATGATGAATGTACAATATTTATTCTGGTAAGTCATCTATTTAGTGCTTTTATTGCTCTTAATTAAATGACTTACCAGTTTAGCATATTTTCAAAAAAACAAAAATAGACTGAATGACTATTCTGTTTAAATTAAGAAATAATCATTCCTGGTTTTGCTCCAATATCTGGGGAAAGTAAATATATGTCTTTGTCCCCTGCACCTGCAGCTAAAACCATGCCTTCTGACACACCAAAGCGCATTTTTCTAGGGGCAAGGTTTGCAACTAAAACGGTCAGTTTTCCCACTAAGTCATTTGGAACAGGGTAAGCAGCCCTAATTCCTGAAAATACTTGTCTTTTTTCCGTTCCAATATCAAGAATAAGTTTCAATAATTTGTCAGAACCTTCAACAAATTCAGCTGATTCAATGCATGCTACCATCAATTGAATTTTAGCAAAATCACTAAAATCAATTATGCCATCAGTAGATTTGTCTTTGGCTGAATTCGTTTTGTTTTCATTTTTTACTGAAGCTGAACCATCAGTTTTGACTGATTTAGCCGCTACAGTTTCTACATCTTTTTTAGAGGCTGTGATTAATGCATCTAGCTGTTTTATTTCCAGTCTTGAATAAAGCGCCTTAAACGGTAAGATTGTATGATTTATAATTGGGCTATGGAGTTGTTCCCAATTGAGATCAAGCTGCAAGAATACAGCACTTTTTTTACTGAGTTCAGGCAAGACTGGGGTAAGATAAATCATCAGTATTCTGAATAATTCTATTCCCATTGTTGCTACTTGTTGAAGCTTGATAGCATCTGCTTTCTCGTCTGATTTTGCTAATACCCAAGGGGCATTTTCATCGATGTATCGATTAGCTAAATCGGCTAGTTGCATTATTTCACGCATTGCTTTAGATGCTTCATTATTTTCGTAAAAATATGCAATTTTATCTGCTGCCTCAACAAATGTCTTATGTAGGGCTAAGTCATCTATTTTATCGGCTAATTGATTTTCAAAACGCTTGTTAATAAAACCTGCGTTTCTTGACGCCAAATTGACCACTTTATTGACGATATCAGTGTTAACTTTTTGGATAAAATCTTCAAGATTCAAATCAATATCATCTACACGGTTTGTCAGCTTTGACGCATAGTAATAACGAAGACTGTCTGCGTTAAAGTGTTCTAAATAGGTTTTCGCTTGAATAAAAGTACCACGCGATTTAGACATTTTCGCACCGTTGACAGTCACATATCCATGAACATTAAGTTTACTCGGTAATCTAAACTCACTGCCATAAAGCATGGCTGGCCAAAAGAGGCTATGAAAGTAGACAATGTCTTTACCTATAAAATGAATAAGCTCAGTGCTTGAGTCTTTGTGCCAAAAATCATCAAAATTAGCCTTTTGAGGATTATTATCACAATAATGCTTAAATGACCCCATATAGCCAATAGGTGCATCAAGCCATACATAAAAGTATTTGCCTGGTGCATCTGGGATTTCAAAACCAAAATAGGGCGCATCGCGACTAATATCCCATTGTTGCAAACCTGTATCAAACCACTCTTGAAGTTTATTGGCAACCTGTTCTTGTAGAGTGCCCGAACGAGTCCATTTTTGAAGCATGTCTGAGAATGCGGGGAGGTCGAAAAAATAGTGTTCAGAATCTTTTTCAATAGGTGTGCTTCCAGAAAGAACCGATCTCGGATTAATTATTTCTGAGGGTGAATAAGTTGCTGAACACACTTCACAGTTATCACCATATTGATCTTCCGCCTTACAACGAGGGCAAGTTCCTTTAACAAATCTATCAGGCAAAAAAAGATTTTTTTCGGTATCAAATAGCTGTTTTATGACTCTGGTTTTGATATGACCTTCAGCTTTTAAACGTTTATAAATCAGTTCGGCAAAAAACTTATTTTCATCACTGTGTGTTGAATGATAATTATCGAAACTTATATTAAATCCTTTAAAATCATTTAAATGATCTTCACGGCTTTGCTTGATGAGTTCTTCTGGTGTTATTCCCATCTCCTGAGCCTTAAGCATTATTGGAGTACCATGGGTGTCATCTGCACAGACAAAGTGAATGTCTGTGCCTCTTAGCCTTTGGTAACGCACCCAAATATCAGCTTGGATATGTTCAAGCATATGTCCAAGATGAATAGGGCCATTAGCATAAGGAAGAGCACAAGTTGTTAGTACTTGTCTATTTTTATAAAAATCATCAGTTAATTTAGTTGTGAAGTCTGTCATTATAAACTCTTGAGTACTTAAAAATGAAATAAGATTAATAGAAAATAACAATTTATATTGCTGTAATTATAGAGGATAAATGTGATTATTGATAGTCATCATTCGCATTGATTCCTTGAGCAACACTTACCGACTAAACTCCATTTTTTAATCGATTTGTTTAAATGATGGTGTCTCGTCTTGATTATTTCTAAGCCAAATATATATCCAAATACCGTTGTTGTTATAAAAAATAAAAAGAATATTTTTCTCATTTATTCGCAGAAGATAAAGTAGGGAATAATTACAGTGAGTATATATTTTTAGCCATCTGAATTTAAAAGATTAAGTAAATATATTTAATCATTATTAACAATGGAAAAAAACCATTTATAATAGGCAATTGATTGTGTGCTGTGAAGTTAGCTATTAGGTGGCTAACATGCTTTACCTAAGATGGTGGTAGG